>NZ_RZOJ01000810.1:0-623 GCF_003998845.1 Mesorhizobium sp. M4A.F.Ca.ET.022.05.2.1
TTGGTCGTCGGCGGCGATCGCCATGCGCACGGCGCCGTCGACGTCGGACTGACCGATGTCGACGCCCTTCTGGAGAATGCCGTAGAGGTTGTCGAGCGCGCGGCGCGCCTGCTCGGCGGCAGAGGCCGAGCCCTTGATGGTCAGCTGATTGCCGCGCGAGCGGATGTCAACGCCCAACTTCTGCTCGAGCCTGGCCAAGTTTTCGTCGAACTGGCCATACAGGGCGCTGGCAAGCTTGTTGTTGTCGAAGGTCAGAACGATGTGCGCCATGTCGGAAGCCCCGGATGCCTGGTTCGGGGGCAAGTTCTTCAGTTCAGCAGCGCTCAACCGTCTCTCCTCATCTGCCGAGGCTTGTGGCTATGCATGTCGTTGTCCCAAACCCGCGGGCACTTTTGGACGACATGCATCAGGCCAACTCGGCGAACAGGCTATTGTAGCCCGTCCTTGTGATTCGTACCTCGATAATGTCACCGATTTCGCCGGCCTTTTCATCAACAATAACCGGCTGCAGCCAGGGCGAGCGGCCGACCTTCTGGCCGGCCTGGCGGCCCGGCTTCTCGATCAGCGTATCGATGGTCCTGCCGACAAGGCTCGCGCCGAAACCCTGCTGCTGCTCCAGGAGT
>NZ_RZOJ01000811.1:0-619 GCF_003998845.1 Mesorhizobium sp. M4A.F.Ca.ET.022.05.2.1
GACCCGGCGCTGATCCGCAGCCTGGAGGCGCAGGTCGCCGGGCTTTCGGCGCATCTCACCAGGCCCGGCACGCCGCTGCCGGAATTCGAGGACATCAGCCCGCGCCTCAATGAGATCGAGAAGTCGCTGGCCGGAACACGCGATACCATCCTCAGCGCGGCGCGCGAGGCGGCCGAGAGCGCGGTGCGTTCGATGGCCGATACGAGCGCCAATACAGCGGCGGTCAGCGGCCTTGCGCAGGACCTGAAGACGCTCGAAGCCCTGACGCGCCGTTCCGACGAACGCAATTCGCGCACCTTCGAGGCCATCCACGACACGCTGCTCAAGATCGTCGACCGGCTGGGTTCGCTGGAGACCAGCGAGCCTGTGGAAGCCGTCAGCGAACTGATCGACCCGCAGCCGGCGAGTAAGCGCGGGAGCCGCGGCTCCAAGATAGCGGTGCAGGATGCGCCGTCGATGGATATCGACCAGCCGCTGCCGCTGGCCGGGGACATCGCCGATCTCGACACCCGTGCCGCCGCCATCCTGCGCAACGAACCGGTTGCGCGCGACGAGCCGGCGCCACGTTCGCCGGCTGAAGCGGCGGCGGCCGCCGCCATGGCGGCGCTCGGTTCGGACA
>NZ_RZOJ01000812.1:0-607 GCF_003998845.1 Mesorhizobium sp. M4A.F.Ca.ET.022.05.2.1
GGCGAGACCGCCGGCATCTTCGTTCTTGAAGAGAATATCGGCCCGGTACGCTGCGCGGTGAGCAAGCATGACAGCGCCACTTTCGCCGAGTTCGACCTGGCGAAGCTGCCGGAGCCGCTGGAGCTCTCCGCCGACGCGGAAGCGATCGGCGCCGCGCTTGGCCTTGGACCGCATGAGATCGGCTTTGAGAATCACCGCGTCTCGTTCTGGTCGGCCGGCGTGCCCTACGTGACCATTCCGGTCGCCGACCTGAAGGCGGCGGGCCAAATCCGGCTGGACAACCAGGCATGGTCGGAACTGGCGCCGCGAAAGAGCGAATGGGCTTTCGCCAGTCCCTATGTCTATTGCCGCGAGACGGTCAACCACGAGAGCGCCTTCCATGTGCGCATGATCGTGCCCGGCAGCCCCTCCTATGAGGACCCGGCGACTGGCTCGGCAGCGGCAGCCTTTGCCGGCGCCATCATGCATTTCGACGGCCCGACCGACGGCATTTCGCAGCTCTGGATCGAGCAGGGGCTGGAGATGGGACGGCCGTCGCGAATCCGCCTCGAGCTCAATGTCGATGGCAGCAAACTGGCCGCCGCCCGCATCGGCGGACATGCCGTCA
>NZ_RZOJ01000813.1:0-586 GCF_003998845.1 Mesorhizobium sp. M4A.F.Ca.ET.022.05.2.1
CTCTCGCCCGACAGCCGAGCGCCGCCGCAGGTCTGGATCAGCGGTCCCGCCAGATGCTCACCGGCGAAGAAGATCTTGTCCGCCACCGGCCGCATCAGGGTGGCGCGCGCCTCCGATCGTCCGGGCCGCGCCGCGGCATAGGCGCCGCGCACGTAGCGCTCGCCGCCCCAATTGGTCATCATGGCGCGTCCGACATGCTTGCGGGTGTCGGCACCGAAAATGTCGCACAGCCGGTCGACGACGAAATCGATACCGGCCGCCTCGCCGGCCGCCGACATTTCCCAGGCGAAGTCGCCGCCGACGAAGCCGACCATCAGGTCGAGATCGAAGGGAAAGCAGAGAAAGTAGATGTCGTGCCTGGCCAGCCGCTCGACCAGCAAATCGTCGAAAGGCTGCAGGCCGAGCCGGGTTCCGCTGATCTCGACCGGCAATTTGGTCAGCATGCCCATCGGCAGGTCGAAGAAAGCGGAAAAATGCGCATCGGGAAGGGCCGGCGAGAACGCGATCTCCTCGAAGGCGAGCACGGCGGGCGAGGCGGGGACGATGACCGCCCTGGCGCGGATTGTGCCCCGATCGGGGACGCAAG
>NZ_RZOJ01000814.1:0-581 GCF_003998845.1 Mesorhizobium sp. M4A.F.Ca.ET.022.05.2.1
GCCCCTCGGCCAGCGCCCTGTTGCCGGAGAAGACCCTGGCCAGGAATGGCGCGCGGCTGCCGCGCGCGCGGGAAAAGCGCGCCGGCATTGTGTGCCTCGCCATGTGGGCCACGACCTCGTCGATCCAGCCGTCCGACAGCCGCGCCCCGGGCTCCAGCAACAGCAGCCAGTCGCCCTTGGCCTGCCGGATACCGACGGAAATGCCGCCTGCGACATAGTGGCAGCCGGCATGGTCGGCAACGCGGTGCGTCTGGTCGGTCGAGCCGGTATCGCAGACGACGACGTCGCGCACCACGCCTTCGACCGCGCCGCCGATCAGCGAGGCAAGCGTGCGGGCAAGGCCCTCTTCGTCATTCAGGGTTTCAATGAGCACGCTGAGCATTGCCAGCCGAATAGCGGAAAGCCGCGCGCAGCGCCAGTTCTTGCATGTGGCATAAAAAGTTCTTGCTTTGTTCCCATCAAGAAAATAGGAATAGTTTCATGAACAGAGCGATTCGACAGCCTGCTGACAGTCCTTGGGAGAGGGCTAAAATGGAACAGATCGTGCGTGCCGACATTGCAGCCTTCGGGGCTGGTCGACC
>NZ_RZOJ01000815.1:0-577 GCF_003998845.1 Mesorhizobium sp. M4A.F.Ca.ET.022.05.2.1
CCTGCCGCCCTGCTGCATGGCGACGCAGGCCGCGTTGAGAGCCGGGTAGAGCCCGGCGGCGGTGGCAGCCACCATGCCGGTGCCGAGCAAGACCGCCTCGTCGGCCAGCGGCTCGATGACCGTGCAGCCGGTCGCGTCGGCGTAGAGCTCCATCAGCAGCGGGTTCTTGGTGTGGCCACCGGTAACGTGCAGAGTGTCGATCAGGTAGCCGTTCTCGTTCAGCGCCTCCAGCACGTGACGCACGCCGAGCGCGATGCCGACGGCGGTGCGCCAGTAGAGCTTGCACAGGCTGTCGAAGGAAGAGTCGAGCGTCAGCCCGCTGACGACACCGACGGCGTGCGGGTCGGCCAGCGGCGAGCGGTTGCCATGGAAATCCGGCAGCACGTGCAGTCTCGCCGCCAATGCCTCGCCCTCGGCGGCGCGCAGTTCGGCGACTCGGCTGGCGATCTTCGCATGCATCGCTGTATTCGGCTCGCCACCGGCGCCATGCCAGCGGATGATGTGGTCGAGCAACGCGCCGGTCGCCGACTGGCCGCCTTCCGACAGCCAGAGCGTCGGCAGCGCCGCGCCATAATAT
>NZ_RZOJ01000816.1:0-573 GCF_003998845.1 Mesorhizobium sp. M4A.F.Ca.ET.022.05.2.1
CCGTTGGCGCGTTGCCGATGGCGACGACCGAGCCGGCGATGCGCTCGCCCCAGAGGTCGATTGCCGCGGCCGAGCGGGTGTTGCCGATTTCTTTCGCGATCTCATGCGTACGCGGATCGCGCAGCGTGCAGATCACCTCGTTGCCGGCCGGCAGGCGAGCGCGGGTCACGCCATGCGAAACCATCTCGGCGTCGCAGAAGATCGGCGCGCCTGCGGCAAGCGCCGCGCGCGCCGCATCCACGAAACCGCTGGAGAAGACGAAATGGCTGGCGGCCTCGACCTGGCCGCAGGCATGGATCATGCGGATCGCAACATCGGCCTCGGCGTCCGAGAAGCGCGACAGGTCGGCCTCGGCGCGGATGATGGCGAAGGAGCGCTCATAGATCGCCGTGCCGTCGTGGATGTAGTCGTAGGCCGCCATGCTCATTCCTGTCGGTAGATTTCGGCGATGCCGGCCGCGCCAAGCCTTGTGAGGCAAGCGGCGGCGGTTTCGCCTCGATGTCGTTGCGCGCGGATCGCTGCAAGGATGCCGCTTATGCCGCGCGCGGCGTCATAGCCCGGCCTGTATCCGGC
>NZ_RZOJ01000817.1:0-568 GCF_003998845.1 Mesorhizobium sp. M4A.F.Ca.ET.022.05.2.1
GGCTCGACCAGCACCCTGCCCGCACGGTCGGCGTTCGCCCCCAGCCATTCCGCCGCCGGCGATGCGGCAACGCCGGCGGCCCATAGGATTGTCTTTGCCGGCAGGCGCTTATCGCCAAAGATAACGCTGTCCGCATCCAGCTCAGTGACCGCTCGTCCGAGCTCGACCGTGACGCCAAGCCGCTCCAGCGCCGTCTGGGCATAGGCGGAGAGCGCCGGCGCGAAGTTGGCGAGGATGCGATCGCCGGCCTCGATCAGCACCACGCGCGTCTGCCTGGTGTCGATGTTGCGGAATTCGTCGCGCAGCGTGTCATGCGCGAGTTCCGCGATGGTGCCGGCAAGTTCGACGCCGGTCGGCCCGCCACCGACGATGGCCAGCGTCAGCAGCGCCTGGCGCCTCGCCACATCGGTTTCGCGCTCCGCCTGCTCAAAGGCGAGCAGGATGCGACGGCGGATCGTGGTGGCATCCTCAAGCGTCTTCAGCCCGGGTGCGAACGGCTCCCATTCGTCATGGCCGAAATAGGCGTGGCGCGCACCGGTGGCGAGCACCAGCGTGTCGAAGGCAACCG
>NZ_RZOJ01000818.1:0-554 GCF_003998845.1 Mesorhizobium sp. M4A.F.Ca.ET.022.05.2.1
CCCATATAGACGACCACCGGCTGGCCGGTGCGGGCAATCGCGGCCCAGTCGAGATCGTCATCGGTGCCGGCGGCATGGCCGGTGGCCAGGATGACCGCCTTGTTGATGCCGCGCATGGTGGCGGGAATGCCGGTGGCGGCGAGCGCGCTCAGGCCCGAGGTCAGGCCGGACAACACACGAAACGGAATAGCTTCGCGCGCCAGCGCCAGCGCCTCTTCGCCGCCGCGCCCGAAGATATAGGGGTCACCGCCCTTGAGACGGACGACGCGACGTCCCTCGCGCGCCAGCCGCACCAGCAAAGCTGTTATATCGTCCTGCTTCATCGACGGCTGGCCACCGCGTTTGCCGGCATAGAAGAGCTCGGCGCTTTCGGCGACCGCGACGATATCGGGCGAGACCAGCGCGTCGTAGACGAGCGCGTCGCACTGCCCGAGCGCGGCCAGCACTTCGAGCGTCAGGCAGCCGGGATCGCCGGGGCCGGCGCCGGCCAGCCAGACATGGCCGGGCTCCAGCGCACGCGGCTTGAAGTTCAGCCGCGCCAGCGCCTGCTCCAC
>NZ_RZOJ01000819.1:0-553 GCF_003998845.1 Mesorhizobium sp. M4A.F.Ca.ET.022.05.2.1
GTGCAGGAATGCGAGCTCCGTGCCGGGCTCGACCACGACAAGCCCGTCGGGTTTTGCGACTTGCGAGGCGATCTTGGCCAGATGCTTGGTGCGCGCCACGCCGATCGAGATCGGCAGGCCGAGCTCAGCCTTCACGCGGCGGCGGATGGCATGGGCGATCTCGTCGGGCGGCCCGAACAGATGCGTGCAGCCGGCGACGTCGGCGAAGGCCTCGTCGATCGATATCCGCTCGACCAGCGGCGTGAAATCGTCGAGCACCTTGATCGCCGCGTCGCCGAGGCGCTGGTACTCGCTGAAGTGGCCGCCGACGAAGATGAGTTCAGGGCAAAGCTCGCGTGCCTTGCGGCCGGGCATGCCGCCGCGCACGCCGAAGGCCTTCGCTTCATAGGAGGCGGCCAGCACCACGCCACCGCCGACGGCGATCGGCTTGCCCCTGAGCGAGGGGTCGAGCAACTGCTCGACCGAGGCATAGAAGGCGTCGAGATCGGCATGCAGGATGGTGGCTTCTGCGCCCTGCGCCATCCCGTTCACCTTGCGGCGTTGCAGCATTAGC
>NZ_RZOJ01000081.1:0-19119 GCF_003998845.1 Mesorhizobium sp. M4A.F.Ca.ET.022.05.2.1
TGTCAGAATCGTGCTCGCCGAGCCCGCCAACGCCCAGCTTATTGGCAGCGGCAAGGCGCAGCAGCGCGGCGCCGGCGGGGCGCCGGATGCCAGCCATCCGGCCTTTGAGCCGCATCCGATCCAGGGCTGGACGCCGGACTTCATCCCCAATGTGCTGCAGGAAGCAATCGACAAGCGCTTCTATGACCAAGTGGTGCCGATCCCCGGTCCGGAAGGCATCAAATGGGCGAAGGCGCTGGCGCAGCAGGAGGGCATCTTCACCGGCATTTCCGGAGGCGCCACCTTTGCCGTGGCGCGCCAGATCGCCGGCACGGCTCCCGCCGGCTCGGTGATCCTGTGCATGCTGCCCGACACCGGCGAGCGCTATATGTCGACGCCGCTGTTCGATGGCATCGAGACCGAGATGGACGCCGAGGAGATGGCGCTGTCGCGTTCGACGCCTAGCTGCCAGTTCGACGCCTGACGACAGACCCGTGGCGCCGCCGCCCTCGATGGCGGCGCCACAAGATGTGAGAGAGGGGCAAATGGACAGTTTGGGGGAAGCGTCAACAAGCATGACCGCGGACGAAACGCTCGATCCGCCGGACTGGGCCGATGTGAAGGCCCTTTCGCACCGTATCATGGACGATGCCATGGGCTATCTGCGCGATGTCCGCGAGCGCCCGGTATGGCAGGAGATGCCGGCCGAGGTGCGGACCTTCTTCACGGCGCCCTTGCCGCGCACGCCATCGCCGCTTGCCGACGTCTACGGCGATGTCGCCCGCAACGTCATGGCCTATCCGATGGGTAACGTCCATCCGCGCTTCTGGGCATGGTACATGGGGTCCAGCAACTTCACCGGCGCGCTCGGCGATTTCCTGGCGGCAATCCAGGGCTCCAATCTCGGCGGCGGCAACCATGCCGCCGGACTGATGGACAGCCAGGTGGTCGACTGGTGCAAGGAGATGGTGGGCTTTCCGGCCTCGGCCAGCGGCACGCTCGTCAGCGGCGGCTCGATGGCCAACATCATCGGGCTCACCGTGGCGCGCAACATCAAGGCCGGTATCGACGTGCGCGAGCATGGCGTTGCCGCCATTCCGATGCCGCTGCGCTTCTACGCCTCGGACCAAGTCCATTCCTGCCATCGCAAGGCGATGGAAGCGCTCGGCCTCGGCAATCGCGCGCTGCGCCGGATCCCGACGGATGCCGGGCTGCGCATCGATCTCGCAGCGCTGCGGGCGGCGATATCCGAGGATCGCGCCGCCGGCTTCAAGCCGGCCTGCGTCATCGGCACGGCCGGCACGGTCAACACCGGCGCGATCGACGATCTGCAGGCGCTGGCGGCGCTGGCGGCTGAGGAGGACCTCTGGTTCCACGTCGACGGCTGCATCGGCGCGCTGATTGCCATTGCGCCCGGGAACGCCTCGCTCGTCGCCGGCATCGAGCAGGCGCATTCGATCGCGCTCGATCCGCACAAATGGCTGCATGCTCCGTTCGAGGCCGGCTGCGCGCTGGTTCGCGACGCCGAGGCGCACCGCGGCACCTTCGCCGTCACGCCGGAATATCTGGAATCGGCGCCGCGCGGCCTTGCCTCGGGGCAATGGCTGCATGATTACGGCCTGCAGACGTCGCGCGGCTTCCGCGCGCTCAAGGTGTGGATGGCGCTGAAGGAGCACGGCGTGGAGAAATTTGGCCGCCTGATCGACCAGAACATCGCTCAAGGTCGCTATCTCGCCGGCCTGATCGAGGCAGAACCGGCGCTCGAACTGACGGTGCCGGTCACCATCAACATCGTCTGCTTCCGCCATCGCGGCGGCGGCCTGTCCGGCGAGCGGCTGAAGGCGCTCAACACCGAGATCATGCTGCGGCTGCAGGAAGAGGGCATCGCGGTCCTCTCCGACACCACAGTGCATGGGCAGCACTGCCTTAGGGTGGCGATCACCAACCACCGGACGCGCCGCGAGGACCTCGAACTGCTGGTCGCGGAAACCTTGCGTATCGGCGCGGAACTTGCGGCGCGAATGCCGCCAGCGGGAGAGCAAACATGCCCTCGATAGACTATGTGGAAGCTGGCTCGGGGCCGCCGGTGCTGTTCGTTCCGGGGTCGTTCAGCACCCATGCGGCCTGGCGGCCGATGCAGAAATGGCTTGCGCCCGGCTATCGCATGATTGGCACCAGCCTCTGCGGCTACGGCGCGACCGCCGAGACCCGCGGGCGCGATGATTTCGGCATGCGGCACGAGCTTCGGATCATCGAGCATGCAGCACGCCGCGCTGGCGAACCCGTGCATCTGGTCGGACATTCCTTCGGCGGAACGGTCGCCCTTGCCGCTGCCCTGGCCAACTCAATCGATGTGGCGAGCCTGTCGCTTTTCGAGGCGAATCCCCTCGCACTCCTCGACCGACAGTCTCGGCGAAATCTCTACGACGCGGTTCTGGAGCTGAGCCGGGAATTCAGCGCCTCGGTCGATGCCGGCGAAGCCGATGCGGCGGCCATGATCATCGACTTCTGGGGCGGTCCAGGCACTTTTGCGACGATGCCCGAGGCCGTTCGCGACTATTGCCGCAAGACAGCGGCGACCAATGCGATCGACTGGCTGACGGACTTCGGCTTCGGCGCATCGGTCGAGGACTACCGCGCGCTCGACATTCCGGTTCTTCTCGTCAGAGGCGAGTTCGCCAATCCGGCGATGGTCGCGATGACCGATCTGCTGGAACAGGCCCTGCCGGATGCGCGTGGCGCGATCGTCGACGGCGCCGGCCACTTCCTCATTGCGACCCATGCGCAAAAATGCGCCGCGCTGCTGACGCGATTCCTGACGGTTGCGGACGCGGCGCTGCCGGAACCTACGATGGTGGCCTAGCGGCCGAATGCCTCGGCGCCGAAACAGGCCCAGGCCGCAAGAGGGAAGCTCGCCGGATGGAAGAGAGCACGGCCAGGATCTGTCATTCGGGCAGGCCTGCCAGCCGCAGCGCTTCGACATATCTGGCGAAATAGTCCGGCTTGATCAGCCCCACCCTGTGTTTGAGGTTGGAAAGCGTCAGTTCGGGATCGAGCCGCAGCGAGCCCGCGATATGCTTGCTCGCGGCATCCAACCTGCCCGCCATTGCATTGCTGGCGGCGGCGACGCGCAGGCCGGTGAGATAATATGGCTGCGCGCGGGAGGCCGCCTCGGCGATTGGCCAGGCGGCGTCGTAGCGGCCGGCCGTGAAATGGGCGAATGCGGTGAAGCACTGCATAAAGAAGGTCAGTGGATCGAGCGGGCTTAGCCGTCTTGCCCGCGACAGGTGCTCGATGGCGATGTCCGGATCGTCGTGGCAGGCCTTGAGGCAACCGCTGGCGCTCCAGGCGGCCGCGCAGTTCGGGTTCAGCACGAGCGCGCGGTCGGCCAGTGCCGAGCCGGCCTCGTAGTCACCGATGACATAGCCCAGCGCCAGGCCGCTGAAGGCCAGCGCCACCGCGTCATCCTGGCCGGCAATGGCGACGTTGCCGGCCAGCCGGGAGACCTCGGCGGTCTCCTTCTGCGGGTCAGTCATCCAGCCATTCGCCATCCGCCAGAAATAGCACCAGGCGGCAGCGCCCTCAGCGGCCGCAAAATCGGGGTCGAGCTCGATGGCCTTGTAGAACTGCGGCAGCGCCGCCTCCAGCCCCTCCCTCGTCCAGCGGTAAAGGCTCGCCATGCCGCGCAGATAGTGATCGTAAGCGTCGAGACTTTCGGTGGGTTTGCGCTTGGCACGCGCCATCTCGGCCTGTTCGAGCCTGGGCGAGATCGCACCGATGACACTGGAGGCGACGAGGTCTTGCAGTTCGAACACCTCCGAGACACCGCCTTCGAAGCGGTCGGCCCAGAGATTCACCCCCGACGCCGCCTCGATGAGTTGGCCGGCCACGCGCAGCCGACTGCCGGCCTTGCGGACGCTGCCCTCCAGCACGTAGCGCACACCGAGTTCCCGCGCTACGCGCGTGACGTCGACCGCGTGACCCTTGTAGGCGAAGGCGGAATTCCGCGCGATCACGAACAGCCAGCTCACATGCGATAGCGCGGTCGTGATCTCCTCAACCACGCCGTCGGTGAAATAATCCTGCTCGGCGTCGCCGCTCATGTTCTGGAACGGGAGGACCGCGATCGACGGCTTTTCCGGCATGGAAACGGTAGGGCGCAGCGGCTCCGCCTTCGCTTCCGGGCGGGTAGGCAGGCCGCCTTCGGCTATGGGTTCCTTCAGATGCTCCGGCGGCGCTTCGATGCGTTCGACCAGCGCCCGCGTTGCCTCTTCGGGCTCGACGCTGAGCTCGCGCTTCAACGCTTCCTTGCAGGCCAGGAACTGGCGGAAGGCGTCATTGGTCCTGCCACGGCGGCGGAAGATGCGGATCAGGGCGCGGTGGGCCTGCTCGGCGCATGGGTCGAGACTCACCAGCCTTTCGGCAAGGCTTTCACAGGCCTGTTCCTGGCGCGAACCCAGTTCCGGCAAGAGGCTCAGCCGCTCGGCCAGGTCCAGCGCCTTGCGGGTGTAGTTCGCCCGAAACGGCGCAAGCCATTCGTCGATCTCATGCGGCAATGACACCCCGTCGAGCAGGTCGCCCCGGTAGAAGTCGGCCGCAGTCGCGAGACTTTCACCGTCATCGGCCTGGATCTTCTGGTCAAAAATCCAGATGTCGGCTTCATCGGCATTCGCCGCCAGCCAGATGGTGTCGGCATTGCCTTCCAGGCGAATGGCCTCGTCGCCGGTGGACGGAAACAGCCGCCTGATGTCGACCAGGGCCTGGCGCAGGCTATTTCGCGCCTGCTGCTCGCCGCTGCCGGCCCACAGCATCGCCGCCACCCTCTCGCGGCGAAGGCCTTTGGGGCCAGCCAAAACGAGCGCGGCAAACAGCAGCGACGTCTTGCGCGTCGCGAAATGCAAAGGTTGCCCTCCTGCAGAAGCAACCTCGATGTCGCCAAGATGTGCACCCCGACCCCCGAGAAACAGCCTCGGATAGAATATCACGTCCCGCCGTCGACTTAACGACGATTTAGCGCTTCCATCCGTGGTTTTTCCTGCGGTTTCACGCCTGCATGAACATTAGCAAAGCGCGCCGGCGGGACATTGCCCTAGTGAGTTCGAACGAGGGAGAATTACAATGACCTACATCAGCCTCAGGACCATCCAGCCGACCTCCCGTTTTGCCGGCAAGCTCGCTGCCCGTGTCGCGACTGTCTTCGCCGGGCTTCGGCGCCGGTATCAGGATTCGATGCAACGCAGGGCTTTGGCCGGTCTCTCGATGTCTGAACTGAAGGACTTCGGCTATCCGGCCGATGAAGCTCCCGCTGATGTCGTGGCCCGCGGCCGCATCGCCGGGTGCAGTCCGCTGCGGTGACCCTTGCCCAGGCGCACTTCTGGATTGCCTTGCAGGCTCTTCTCATCCCGCGCTGCCGGGAAGCGGCGCGCCAGGCAGATAAAGCATGACCGGCCGGATCTCGTAGACAGCGGTGGGATTGACGCGCTTGAGGTCGCGCGCCGTGGCAATCGCCTCGTCCTGGCTGGTGCAATCGAGCACGTAAAGCCCCAGCAATTGTTCCTTTGTCTCGGCAAAGGGACCGTCGATCACCATGCCGTCACCCGGACCGCGCAGCGTGACGGCGTCGGCGGTCGCGCCCAGCCTTGCCGCTGGGCCAAGCTTGCCCTCGCGCGTCAGCCTGTCGTTGATCTCGAGCAGGTTGTCCATCAGCGCCGCATCCTCTTCGGGCGTCCAGGACTGGACGGTTTGTTCGACGTGGTAGGCCAGGATGGCGTAGAACATGGGTGTGGTTTTCCTCATGCTGGAGCGGGCCGCACTATCACAAGGATGGCGTGAGTGATCCAGTCCCGCCGCCGATCTGGCCGCCCACTTCCTGACTCAACCTGCCAGCGGCAGTCGCAACTGTGTCAGCAGGCCGCCTTCGGGATTGTTGGAGAGGCTGATTTCGCCACCGGCGGCGCGCGCGATGTTGCGGGCAATGGTCAGGCCAAGGCCAAGGCCGCCGGTCTGGCGGTTGCGCGACTGCTCGATGCGGACAAATGAGCCGAACACCGCGTCGAGCTGGGCCTGCGGGATGCCTGGCCCTTCGTCGCGGATGGCGAGCGTGACCGTGTGCTCTGACCGCTCCAGGCTGAGATGCGCCTTCTTGCCATAGATCACGGCGTTCTGGACCAGGTTGGTGACGCAGCGTTTCAGCGCCACCGGCCGGGCGACACAGATCAGGCCCCGTGGCCGATTGCCGTCATTGTCGAACGAAACCTCCTCGAAACCGTCGGCGATCGATTCCACCAGTGACCAGAAATCGATGCGTTCGGCCTTTTCCTCGGTCACTTCGAACTTGGCGAAGTCGATGACCGAGCTTGCTATGCTCTCGATGTCGGCAAGGTCGTGGGCGAGCGCTTCGCGCGCCGGCGATTTGCGCAGCAGTTCGAGGCGCAGCCGCATCCTGGTCAACGGCGTGCGCAGATCGTGAGCGAGGGCCGCCGCAAGATGCTCGCGGTCCTCGACATAGTCGCGCAGCCTGCCCTGCATGGCGTTGACCGCCTTGGCGGCGGCGCGGATCTCGCGACTGCCGGTTTCGGAGATCGGTGGGCTCTTCAGGTCGTTTCCGATACGGTTCACCGCCGTTTCCATCATCCGGTAGGGCGCGGTCAGCCGGCGCAGCGACCAGATCGACATCGCGACCACCAGCCCGGCAATCAGCGAATAGAGTGGCAGGCTGTCGAAGCTGAGGATCGGCCCGACCGGGGTGTTCGGTTCGGTGAAGTTCAGCCACTGGCCGTCGGCGAAGCGCAGCGACGCCGTCAGCTTGTCGCTCTGGGCAAAGTCCGCCGCCAGCACCAGAAGGTCGCGCTCGACCTGGCCGACGTCCTTGTTGGGAACCGTGCCGCCGGGGGCGTCGGCCTCGCGCGACGCTGGATCGCGCCGGACGCGCGCGTCGGTGATGCCGAATTTCGACAGGCGGCCAACGAGGATGTCCTCCAGCTCGGCGAGCTCGTCGTCGCCGGCGATCGAGGAGGTGACTGCGGGCGTATCCGAAACAGTGAGCGCATAGGTGGCGTTGAACAGGCCCGACGCGGTCGCCTTGCGTTCCTCGGGCGTGGCATCATGCATCAGCTGCACCAGCGAGAAGGCGCGGTCGTTCAGCCGGTAGAGATCGACCACGTCATTGGCGGCGGCGCGGTCGCGCGAGACGATGTAGAGCGTCGCGACCTGGCTGATCAGCAGGCCGGCAATGACGATGAGCAGCACCCAGACAGGCAATGTCTGCGGCAGGAAGCGTCTCATTCGGTGGTCGTCTCGGGCAAGAACTGATAGCCGCCGCTGCGCACGGTAAGGATCAGTTTCGGCGTCTTCGGATCGTCTTCCATCTTGCGTCGCAGCCGGCTGACCAGGATGTCGACGCTGCGGTCGAAACTGTAGCCGGTGTCGCCGCCCGACAGCTCGATCAGCTGGTCGCGGGTCAGCACGCGCTGCGCGCTCTTGACGAAGGTCTGCAGGAGGTTGAATTCGGCCATTGTCAGCTCGACCCTGACGTCGCCGGGCGCCGTCAGCCGTCGGCGCGAGCAGTCCATCGTCCAGCCGGCGAAATGAAAGATCTGCTTGGCGGCCGGCCGGCGCGGCTCGGCGGCGCCGTTGCGCCTTAGCACCGCGCGGATGCGGGCGAGCAGCTCGCGCGGATCGAACGGCTTCGGCACATAGTCGTCGGCGCCCATCTCAAGCCCGACGACCCGGTCGGTCGTCTCGGTGACGGCCGTCAGCATGATGATCGGCGTCGTGTAGTTGGCGCGGAGCTCGCGGCAGAGCTCGAGCCCGCTTTTTCCAGGCAGCATCACGTCGAGGACAATGAGGTCGACCTGCGCGCGGCGAAGGATCGCCTCCATCTCAGTGCCGTCGGCGGCGACCGTGGTATGCAGGCCGCGCTTCTGGAAGAACTCCTGAAGCAGGTCGCGTATGCCCTTGTCGTCGTCGACGATCAGTATGTGTGCGTCGGATTTCACGGGATCCCTGTCATTCTGGTGGCCTGGCGGTCATTTCCGATATCACCCACACGATAGAATTCCGGCCATATCTTGGCCAGTGGCGACGATGCTTCGCGAGGCTGGATTCACCAGAAACAATCCAGAAACAAAATTCTACAGTCCGGAAAAACTCCTGAAAAATTTCAAGGGCATAACCGATGTCGTGGCGGTCAGATCACCGGCTGCGACGCTAGTCTCGGGAGTAACGGACAAGACCGATGCAGAGGTTCACGATCAGCTTGATGGGTGCGTTGCTTAGCATTTCGCTCGTCACGGCAGCGGTCGCGGCCTCCAATGCAAAGGTGACGCCGATCACCCGGGCCGAGCGGTGCAGCGATCTAAGCCGTCAAGTTGACGAAGCCCTCGAAACCCATGCCGCGGCAACGCAGGTCACCGCGGCGAAGGCACTTCAGAGAAAGGGAAACCGGTTCTGCGCCAACAAGAAGCAGGCGCAGGGAATCCGGATGCTCGCGAACGCTTTGAAGCTGCTTGGAGTGACACCGATCGACCCGGTTCAGTGACGCTCGAATTCCGACCCGCATGAAAAAAGGAAGTGAAGCCATGAAAAAGTCCCTCCTCTCCGCCCTCGGCCTCGGTGTTGCTCTGGCCTTCTCGATGCCGGCTCTCGGCAATGCCGCCGCGACCACGACCGCTGCTCCGGCTGCTACGACGACCGCTCCGGCGACCGCGCCCGCCAAGGCCGCTCCGACGAAGGTTGCCGCCAAGAAGGTCTGCAAGGTGACCAAGATGCACAAGTGCCCGGTCAAGAAGGCCAACAAGGCTCCGGCGAAGAAGTCCTGATCCGCAAACCTGCTCTTGCATCAAGGCCGCTTCAGCCGGGTATCGGCTGGAGCGGCCTTGGCTCGACTGGCGCCGCCGAGCCGGCAACAGGATCGCACCCGGTCCGGCGCGCTGAAACTGGTCCCACAAACGGCGATCCTTAACCTGGTCGCAATGCCGACCCCGTAGGACAATCCGCATGAAGAAGCGGCTTTCGTCCATTATGCGTTCAATTGCGCTTGGCGGCCTGGTCGTTACCGGCCTGGCAAGGATGCTGATCCTGTTCACCGCGAGCCCGGTGCCGGACCCGGCCAGCGGGCGGACCGAGCCTTCGTTGTTCGCGCCCGAGATTTCCACCAACTGGGACTACATCACGCCGCTGCAGACCTGGCTGCTGATCGTGCTGACGGCCACGACCCTGATTGCGTTGGCAGCCTGGGCGGTCGCCGCGTTCATGGAACGCCGGGCGGACGGCCCGTCGGTCGGCCGCATCGCCGGCCGCCACGGCCGTTGAACGGCGCACGATAGCTCCCACATAGATTCGTGAATGGCCGCGCCGTCGCCGGAAATGGACGGTCGCGCGCTCGCATGACAAAGTAAGAGCCTTGCTCGCAGTCGCCGGGTTTCCGATGCCAGAAACCGTCACCAAGCCACGCACCAGAACGAAGCTGCGGACCGAGCGGCCGAAACTCTACAAGGTCATCCTGATCAACGACGACTTCACGCCGCGCGAATTCGTGGTGACGGTGCTGAAGGCCGAGTTCAGGCTGAGCGAGGACCAGGCGCAACGGGTGATGATCACCGCGCACCGGCGCGGCGTCTGCGTCGTCGCCGTCTTCACCAAGGATGTCGCAGAAACCATGGCGACGCGAGCGACGGACGCCGGCAAGGCGAAGGGCTATCCGCTGCTGTTTACGACGGAGCCGGAGGAGTAGGGCCTCTCCCTCGCCCCGTTTACGGGGAGAGGGAAAGCGAGGCCGGCTTGCCGGCTGAGCAGGGTGAGGGGTAGGGCAAGCGCCGAGTTCTGATCGCAAGCATCGGCGCTGCCCCTCATCCGCCCTTCGGGCACCTTCTCCCCGTGAAACGGGGAGAAGGAAAAGGCTACCGCCCTTCGCGGTACCACATCGAGCCCATCGCCAGGAGCAGCAGGCCAAGACCTAGGAAACCGCCGAACAACGGCACGCGGGAAACCGCCTTAAGCACGCTGTCGTCGGTGGTGCGCAGCCCGATCCAGTCGGCGCCGGATGCGACGCCCGAGGAGCGGACCGGAACGATCGAAGGCAGCGTCACGCCGCCGGTGATGCCTCCGAGCGCGGAGGAGGCGGCCAGCCGGCGCACGCTGCCGCCGGTCGCCTCGACCGGCGCGTTCAGCCGGTCCTTGGTGGAGATGACGTCGGCGAATTCCGGCGCGTTGATCGGCCCGACATGGGCAAGCGCCGTCAGGTCGCCATTGCCGACCTGGTAGAGGCCGATCTCCTTGGTCTCGACGCTGCCGAGGAAGATGCCGGGCTCGGATCTTTCCAGCTTGACGATCAGCGCCTTGCCGGACGGCGTGATGACCTGGGCAGGACCCGGATCGTCGCTCATCGTCTGGCGGCGGATCTCGAGCACCATGCCGCGTCCGTCGGCGGTCAGCCGCTCCTCCTCGAGCTCCGGCTCCTTCATCAGCCAGTGGGCGATGCGGCGGTAGAGCTGGACATGCGGGCCGCCGCCCTCGAAGCCGCGCGCCCACAGCCAGCCCTGGTCGGATAAGAGCATGCCGACGCGGCCTTCGCCCTTGCGGTCGAGCAGGAGGAGCGGCAGATTGTCGGCGCCCTTCATCACCACTTCGCCTTCGGGGTTCTTGACGCCGATGGTGCGGAACCAGCGGCTCCAGTGCGGCGGCTCGCTGTTGGATCCGTCGAGCCCTCGCGTCACCGGGTGGCGCTGGCCGAGATCGGTGAGGCGCGGGTAGAAGGCCTTGTCGACGACCTCGCCGCTCGGCATCGCCGGCAGCGCCGACATCAGCGGCGTGCGGGCGATAGAACTCTCGCCGGAATATTCGGGGCCGGCGGCGATCAGCAGTGCGCCGCCCTTTTCGACATATTCGGAGATGTAGTCGTAATAGAGGATCGGCAGCACGTCACGGTGCTGGTAGCGGTCGAAGATGATCAGGTCGAAATCCTTGATCTTCTCGACGAACAATTCGCGCGTCGGAAAGGCGATCAGCGACAGTTCGTTGATCGGCGTGCCGTCCTGCTTTTCCGGCGGCCGCAAAATCGTGAAATGGACGAGATCGACCGAGGCGTCCGACTTCAACAGGTTGCGCCAGGTGCGCTCGCCGGCATGCGGCTCGCCGGAGACGAGCAACACGCGCAGATTCTCGCGGATTCCATCGACCAGCGCGATGGCGCGGTTGTTGGCGTCGGTCAGTTCGTCCGGCTGGTGGTCAATGGCGACCTCGACGATGTTGCGGCCGGCATTGGGAATGGTGACCTGCAGCGGCATCGTCTGGCCGATCGTGGCGCGCTCGACGGAGACCTGCTCACCGTTGATCGAAACGCGGACGTCGACCTGGCCGGACTGATCACCGGTGGCGATGACACGGTAGGTCATGTCGAGCGGCTTGCCGACGAGGCCGAAGCGCGGTGCGTTCTCGAAGCGTATGCGGCGGTCCTTCTCGTGATCATTGCCGGTGATGAGCGCGTGCAGCGGCGCATTGAAGTCAGGCGCGCCGGCGGGCGCGTCATGCACCTCGCCGTCGGTGATCATGACGGCGCCGCCGATGCGCGATGGCGGCACGTCGCGGAAGGCGCCTTCGAGCGCGCTGAACAGCCTGGTATCGGTACGCTCCTCGGCGGCATCGGACTTGCCGGCCTCGACCACGCGCACGTCGAACTGCTTGAAGCGGGCAAGGCGCTGCTGTAGCCCGGCCAAGGCCTCATCGGTCTGTTTGGTGCGTTCGCCGATGTCCTGGCTCTGGCTGCGGTCGACAATGATGGCGACAACGCTCTTCAGGGCATCGCGCTCCTCATCGAGGAACACCGGGTTGAGCAGCGCGGCGCCGAGCGCCAGCAAGGCGGTGAAGCGCAGGACCGAGCCGCGCTGACGGAACCACAGGCCGACCAGCGCCAGCAACGCCAGCAACGCCAGCGGCGCCAGCACTGCAGCAAGCCACGGCCAGGCCAGAAGCGGTTCGAAGGAGATCGACCAGTTCATGGCTTTACTGCCCCAGCCGTTCGAGCAGGACAGGCACGTGCACCTGATCGGATTTGTAGTTGCCGGTCAGCATATACATCATGATGTTGACGCCGGCGCGCAGCGCATAGATCCGCTGCATCGGATCCGCCGGCACTGTGGGCAGCAAGGGGTCGCCATTCTCGTCCACAGCCCAGGCGCCGGCGAAGTCATTGGCGGTGATCAGGATCGGCGAGACGCCGTCGCCGACGCGCACCGGACGGTTCTCGGCGTTGCTGGCGTCGAGCGAGGCCTCGACCCACAGCGGGCTGCCGTTGAACCGCCCGGGGAACTCCGGAAGAATGAAAAAGGATTTGGTCAGCACGTGGTCCGACGGCACCGGCTCCAGCGGCGGCACGTTGAGATTGCCGAGGATGTCGCGCAGCCGTTCCGTCGCCGGGCTGGTCGAGTTCGCGCCGATGCCGTTGGCGAACTGGTCGCGGGTGTCGAACAGCACCGTTCCGCCCTGCTGCATGTAAGCGTCGATGCGGGCGATCGAGGCTTCGCTCGGCATCGGGGCGGCCGGGTCGATCGGCCAGTAGATCAGCGGGTAGAAGGACAATTCGTCCTTGGCAATGTCGACGCCGGCCGGCGCGCCGGGCTCCAGCGCGGTCTTCTCGATCAGGAAGCGGGTCAGGCCTTCCAGTCCGGCGCGGCTGATTGAATCAACGCCGGGCTCGCCGGTGAGCACATAGGCTATGCGGGTTTTCGAGATGTCCTCGATCGCCTGGGTGTCGCCGGGCTTGGCGTCGTCGGCGCGTGCGCGATCGGCATGGCCGAGCAGCGCGCCAAGCCCGATAAGCAAGGCGGCCGCCGTTGTCGCGGCGGCGCGGCGCGGCCGGCGCGATAGCAGGCCGCCCATCCAGAACACCGCCAGCGTATCGAGCACCATGAGCACCAGCGCCGCGGCGACGAGGGCGCCCTTTAGGTTGCGCGACTCGTCAAAAGCGTACTGGATGGTGGTCACCGGCAGCGAGACGTTGGGCCTGGCCAGCGGCGCAAAGGTGCTGGCTGCATCGAGCAGATTGTGGGCGAACACACCGGTCTCGGAGCCGTAAAGGCCCGGCGGGTTTTCGATCGTCACCGGCAGTGGACCGGGACCTGGCACCAGCGGGCGAGCGTCCGGGGTCGGCGGCACGAGCATGCCGTCTGCGGCGATCATGCGATAGGGGGCCAGCGAGGTGGCGGCGGCTTCGGCATTGGCGACCGCGGCACCCTGGTTGCGCGACAGTTGCACGATGCGCCTCAGCATCTCGACGAAACTGCCCGAGATCGGCAGGTTCGACCATGTCGCCTCGGGCGTGACGTGGAACAGCACCAGCGTGCCCTTGCCCTTCTTCAGCCCGGTCACCAGCGGCGTGCCGTCAGCCAGCGTCGCCCAGGTGCGCTCGACAATGTCGGGCGTCGGTTCGGCCAGCACCTGCCGGGTGACGGTCACCTCGGTCGGTGGTGCAAGATCGGCGAAGGCGCCATTCTTCGGGAATTCGGTCACGGGCTGCGGCGTCGTCCAGGACAGCGCGCCACCTAGCGCGCGTTCGCCGCTGCGCAGCCTGACCGGCAAAAGGTCGTCGTCATTGCCGGCGGCGGCCAGCCGCGAGCCGGCGAAACGCACCAGCGTGCCGCCCTTGTCGACCCAGTCGACCAGCTTAGGCCGGACCTGCTCGGGAATGGTGCCGACATCGGCCATGACGATCATCGCCGGCTTCTGGTCAAGCAATTGCGGGATGGCGTCGGCGAGGTCGACGCTCGATGGCTCGACGAGATCGGCAAAGGGCTGCAACGCACGACGGATGTAGTAGAGCGGCGACAAGAGCGGCTGCGCCTGGTCGGCCTCTGACTGCGACAAAAGCCCGACGCGGCGGCGCTTGGAGCTTTCGTCCAGCACCCGCACGGCGCCGGCCTGATGTTCGCCGTCGAGCGCGATCGAGGCGAAGTCGTTGCGCAGCTCGAACGGCACGGCCATGGTGCCGGTGGCCATGGACTCGCCCGGCGAAAAGGTCAGCGTCGCATCGGCGATGCGGCGGCCCTTGTCATCGAAGGCGCCCGCGGTGACCTGCGCGGGCGCCGGATCGCCCGGCGCGCGTATGGCGGTCAGCGCGAAACCGTCGACCTGGTTGTCGGCGCCGGTCAGGCCGGTCAGCGAAATCCGGTCGGACGTGGCCCAGACCAGGCGCGCGGCGTTGCTCGACAAAAGCGTGTTGAAGGCGGCTTCGTCGCCTTGCCCGGCGAGCCCGTCGGCGAGCACGGCAACGCTGGCGCCGGGATGGCTCTCCAGGCTTGCCGCGACGCGGGCATAGACGGCGGGACGGTCGGTCGGGATCGGCCGCGGCTTGGCCGCGCGCAGCCGGTCGAGCGCGGTAGCGGCGTCGAAGGGGCCGATCTCGGCGTTGGGTTTTTCGGCGGTGAAGGCGATGATGACGGGCACGCCGTTCGAGCCGGCGTCGGCGATCAGCCGTTCGGCCGTGGCGACGCGCTTGCCCCAGTCGGCGGCACTTGCCCAGTCATTGTCGATGACCAATGCCAGGGCCGAGCCCTCTGCCGGCAGTTTTTCACGCGGATTGAAGACCGGTTCGGCAAGTGCGACGACGATGAGGGCCGCCATCAGCAATCTCAGCAGCGTCAGCCACCATGGGCTCTGCTGTGGCGTCTCCTCGCGCTTCAGGACGCGGGCCAGGATCTTCAGCGGCGGAAACACTTCCGTCTGCGGCTTCGGCGGGGTGAGCCGCAGAAGCCACCAGATCACCGGCAGCGCCAGCAGGCCCCAGAGCACCATGGGCGCACCGAAGGAAAGCGGCAGCCAGCTCATGCGCCGATCTTTCCGGCATGACGACTATGGACGGTCAGCCCGCTATGACTTGCGGTCAACCCGGTATGACCCATGGTCAACCCTGCATGACTGCCTTCGGCGGTCAAAGCCATGTGGATGCGCACCAGCGCTTCCGAGGCGAGGCGGTCGGTGTGATTGACGGTGAAGCTCCAGCCCAGCCGCCTGCACCAGCCGGCCAGTTCCTGGCGGCGGGCATTGTAAAGCAGGCGATACTCATCGCCGAACATCTCGGCGCGACCGGCGGTCAGCTTGTCGCCGGTCTCGGGATCGGTGAACTCGGTGCGCCCGGCATAGGGAAAGGTCTCCTCGGCCGGATCGGCGACCTCGATCAGGTGGGCGCGCACGCCGTGGCGGGCGAGCACGTCGAGCCAGGCCATGGTCTCCTCGACCGGATCGAGGAAGTCGCCGACGAGGACGACGTCGGAAAAGCGGCGGATGCCGGAGAGGTCGGGCTTTGCCGGCAGCGCGCCGGCATGGCCGAGCTGGGCGGCGATGCGCTCGGCGCCGTTGCGGGCGGTGAACGGATCGGTCAGGCCCGGCCAGGCGATGCGCTCGCCGCTGCGCGACAGAAGCTCGGCCATGGCCAGCGCCAGGACGAGCGCGCGCGATTCCTTGGAAACGCTGGCGCCGGCCGATTTGTAGAGCATCGACGGCGAGGGATCGGCCCACAGCCACACCGTGTGGGCGGCCTCCCATTCGCGGTCGCGCACATAGGTGTGATCGTCGCGGGCCGAGCGGCGCCAGTCGATGCGCGAGGAATCGCCTTCGACATAGGGTCGGAACTGCCAGAAATTCTCGCCGATGCCGCGCTTGCGGCGGCCATGCCAGCCGGCGATCACGGTGTTGACGATGCGACGCGCCTCGACCAGCAGGTCCGGCACCAGCGAGGCCCGCAACCGGCCACGGGCGAGCGCATCGCGCGTCGCAACCGGTGCCTGGACCTCGCCTATTCGTGCCATCAGATGCCTTTTGCCAGTTTCGCCACCACGTCACGCACAGATGTGCCCTCGGCGCGGGCGGCGAAGGTCAGCGCCATGCGATGTTGCAGCACCGGCTCGGCGAGCGCCCTGATATCGTCGACCGACGGCGCAAGACGTCCATCATAGAGCGCGCGGGCTCGGGCGCAAAGCGTCAGCGCCTGGCTGGCGCGCGGCCCGGGACCCCAGGCGACTAGCTTGTCGGTCTCGGCGTGGCCCTGGCCGGGGCGGGCCGAACGCACCAGCTTGAGGATCGCCTCGACCACGCTTTCCGGCACCGGCATGCGGCGGATCAGCGCCTGGATCTCCTTGAGCCGCGCCGGCTGCAGCACATTCTCGGCCTTGGCGTCCTCGACGCCAGTGGTTTCGAGCAGGATGCGGCGCTCGGCCTCGATTTCCGGATAGAGGATGTCGACCTGCATCAGGAAGCGGTCCAGCTGCGCCTCGGGCAGGGGATAGGTGCCTTCCTGCTCAAGCGGGTTCTGCGTCGCCAGCACGTGGAAGGGCGAGGGAAGGTCGTGACGCACGCCAGCGATGGTGACGTGGTATTCCTGCATTGCCTGCAGCAGCGCCGACTGGGTCCGCGGCGAGGCGCGGTTGATCTCGTCGGCCATCAGCAGCTGGGCGAAGATCGGGCCGGAGATGAAGCGGAAGGAGCGCTTGCCGAACTCGTCCTGCTCCATCACCTCGGAGCCGAGGATGTCGGAAGGCATCAGGTCGGGGGTGAACTGGACGCGGCGGGAATCGAGGCCGAGAACGACGCCCAAGGTCTCGACCAGCTTGGTCTTGGCGAGGCCAGGCACGCCGACCAGCAGCGCATGACCGCCAGCGAGCAGCGCCACCAGCGTGCGCTCGACGACCGCATCCTGGCCGAAGATGACACGGCCGACGCCGTTGCGGACTTTCGAGATGTCCGCCAGCGCCTTCTCGGCCTCGGCGATCATGTCCTTTTCGCTGATCGGGCTTTCCTTGATCATCACGCTCATGCCGTTTCGATCCTTGTGCTGGAAATACCGGCTTGCACTGTCTGTGCCGCAGAATGCCGCGATTCGGCCTCGCCTGGCGCCTGCATTTGAACTTAAATCACAGACTTAGGCTGACAAGCGGAACAACAGTGACTATTTCGTGACCATGACGGAGCTCACAGAACATCGTGAACAGAGCCTCACCAGCGCCACCGAGGCGCGCGGGCTGGAGGCGCTGATCTCGCGCTCGACCCGCGCCGGCAAGGGGCCGGCGCCGGTGGAGCGCTGGAATCCGGACTTCTGCGGCGACCTCGACATGGAGATCAGGGCCGACGGCACCTGGTTCTATCTGGGCACGCCGATCGGGCGCATGCCGCTGGTGCAGCTTTTCTCCACCGTGCTGCGCAAGGACGCGGACGGTAAGACCTATCTGGTGACCCCGGTGGAGAGGGTGGGGATACGCGTCGTCGACGCCCCCTTCGTCGCCGTCGAGATGGATGTGTCCGGCGCCGGCGACGACCAAGTCATCACCTTCCGCACCAATGTCGGCGATGTCGTCGAGGCCGGGCCGGGCCACGCCCTGCGCTTCGTCGACGAGGAGGCGACCGGCGGCCTGAAACCCTATGTGCTGGTGCGCGGCCGGCTGGAGGCGCTCGTGGCGCGGCCGGTGATGTACGAGTTGGTCGAGCATGGCGAGGAGATCGACATCGACGGCAGGACGATGTTTGCCGTGCGCTCCAGGGGCGAGGTCTATCCGATCATGCCCGCCGAGAAGCTGAAACGGCTGAGCGCGTGATGGACCAGGTGACGCCGGCACCGTTCTCGACCGTGGATTTTCGCCAGCGCGTCGCCGCTCAGGCAGACGCACATGCCGGCGACGACTATGGCGATCATCGCTTCAATCCAGGCCATCCCAGGCTGAAGCACGCAAAGCCACTGCGCGATGCCGCCGTGCTGATCCCGGTCGTCGATCACGGCGCCGAGGCGACGATGCTTCTGACCAAGCGGGCGGAGAAGCTGCGCAGCCATTCCGGCCAGGTGGCCTTTCCAGGCGGAACGATCGATCCAACCGATCCCAATCCGGAAGCGGCCGCATTGCGCGAGACGTTCGAGGAGATCGGCCTCGAGCGCGATCATGTCGAGATCATCGGCCGCATGCCTGACTATGTTTCCGGCAGCGGCTACCGCATCGCGCCGGTGTTGGCGGTGGTTCGGCCAGGCTTCTCCTTGACGCTCAATGCCGACGAGGTCGACGCCGCTTTCGAGGTGCCGCTGCGGTTCCTGATGGACCCGGCCAACCACGCCAGGGACAGCCGCATGTGGGACGACCTCGAATGGTTCTTCTATGACATGCCCTATGGCGGCCAGCGCATCTGGGGCGTCACCGCCGGCATCATCCGCACCCTCTACGAAAGGCTCTACGCTTGAGTGCTCCGGTATCGCTCGCCGGCAGGGCAGACTGGCTGAACGAGAAGCATCTGCAGCGTCTGCTGGCAGCGCTTTCGGGTGGCGATGAGCAGGCGCGCGTCGCCGGCGGCGCCGTTCGCAACACGCTGCTTGGCCAGCCGGTCGCCGACATCGATATCGCCGCGACAACGCTGCCCGAGGAAACCATCCGCCGCGCCGAGGCGGCCGGCTTCAAGACGGTGCCGACCGGCATCGAGCATGGCACCGTCACGGCGATCGCCGGCGGCAAGGCCTATGAGGTCACCACGCTGCGCGCCGATATCGAGACCGACGGGCGGCGGGCCAAGGTGTCGTTCGGGCGCGACTGGAAGCTCGACGCCGAGCGGCGCGATTTCACCATCAACGCGCTTTATGCCGAAGCTGACGGAAACGTCGTCGACCTGGTCGGCGGCATCGCCGACATTGCGGCGCGCCGGCTGCGCTTCATCGGCGATGCGGAAGCGCGCATCCGCGAGGATTACCTGCGCATCCTGCGCTTTTTCCGTTTCTTCGCCTGGTATGGCGACGGACGACCCGACGCCGAAGGGTTGAAGGCCTGCGCGCGGCTGAAGGACGGGCTCGGCCAGCTCTCGGCGGAGCGCATCTGGTCCGAACTGAAGAAGCTCCTGTCGGCGCCGGACCCGTCACGCGCTCTTTTATGGATGCGTCAGGCCGGCGTGCTTACCAGCGTTCTGCCGGAAAGCGAGAAATGGGGCATCGACGCCATCCATGGGCTGATCCGGACCGAGAGGGACCTGGGCTGGACAGCCGACCCGCTGCTTAGGCTGGAAGCCATGGTGCCGCCTGATGCGGCGCGGCTGAAGACGCTTGCCGGAAGACTGAAGTTTTCCGCCGCCGAGGCGGAGCGGCTGCGGCATTGGGCGCTGACGGCGGCGATCGAGCCCAAGACG
>NZ_RZOJ01000820.1:0-550 GCF_003998845.1 Mesorhizobium sp. M4A.F.Ca.ET.022.05.2.1
ACCGTGCCGCGCTCGGATAGCGCGTATGCCGCCTGATCCAAGCCGCCAGGCTGGAATTCCAGCGCGCCGGGCTGGCGCTGGAACGCGATGCTCCCTCGGCGGATTTTGGCGCCGCCGCGCGCGCGGCCGGCCTGGCGTCGGCGCTGGCCGCCATGGCGGTCTTGGCCGGCGCCGGCTTTTCCTTCTTCGGCCGTGGCTTCGGCTTGTCGACAGGCTTCTTCGCCTTGGCCTCGACCGGTTTCTTGACCTTGGATTCCGCCGGCGCATCGACCGGTTTCGGCTGCGGCAAGGGAATGACGACGTCCGGTGCCACCGTCTCGACGACGTCCGGAACCACTTCGTCGAGCGGCTGTTGAGCGCTCAGCGCGGCGACCGTCGGCGCCGCCGGTTCGGCCGCGTCGGCCTCTGCCGGCTGTTCGACGCTCGGTTCCGCTACTTCGGTGACCGGCTCAGGCGCCGGCTCGGTTGCCGGCTTCACTGGCGCCGCCCTCTCCGTCTCCTCGACCGGCTCGGCTTGATCGGGCGTCACTGTGTCCGGCACCAGCGCCTC
>NZ_RZOJ01000821.1:0-540 GCF_003998845.1 Mesorhizobium sp. M4A.F.Ca.ET.022.05.2.1
TTCGGCATGTGAGGGGGCGTCGCGCCAATCCCCGAGGTTGGCGATTGGCGAAACCGGCAGCGACAGCCAATCTCCCCCACAAGTGGGGAGATTGGCTGTTTCAACGCCGCGCAAAAAGACCTACTGCCGCAACCCCACTGCGCAGCACATCTTGGCAGAACAGTGCCAACTCGCGCCCAATCTGGACCTACACGCCGCGCCTGAATCCCGCTAGACAACCCCCATGAACCAGCACGCCAAGCTGCGATTCGGCCATTCGGCCTGTCCGCACGACTGCCCGTCCACCTGCGCGCTCGAAGTCGAGCTGCTCGACGAAAACCGCATTGGCCGCGTCCATGGCGCCAAGGCCAACAGCTACACGGCTGGCGTCGTCTGCGCCAAGGTCGCCCGCTATGCCGACCGCGTTCATCATCCCGACCGCCTGCTGAAGCCGCTGATCAGGGCGCGTGCCAAGGGCGAGGGCGCCTGGAAGGAATCCAGCTGGGACGCGGCGCTCGACCTCGTCGCCGAGAAGTTCCTCAAGGCTGAGGAGACATACGG
>NZ_RZOJ01000822.1:0-528 GCF_003998845.1 Mesorhizobium sp. M4A.F.Ca.ET.022.05.2.1
GACCCGCGCGGGCTTCAGCGCCGATCCGGCTGTATCCTTCACGATCGTCAGCGAGCGCGGAAAGAACTGGTTGTTGTGCTGGCCGCGGCCGATGTTGAGGATGGCGGCATCCGGCAGGCGCTTCTCCAGCATCGCCAGCACGCGCCGCAGCGTCGCGCCGTCGAACGTGTCCATCGCCTCGTCGATGATCACCCATTTTGGCCGCCTGAGCGCGAGCCTGGCGACGGCAAGCAGGCGCTGCTCGTCATCGGCCAGTTCGTGCTCCCAGCGCGCCGAACGGTCGAGCGAGGAGGCAAGCCGTTCGAGGCCGACTTCCGTCAGCACCGCCGCGATCTCGGCATCCTCGACCGTGATGTCGTCGGTGTGGTTCAGCACCTCACGTAGCGTGCCGAGCGGGAAATAGGGGGTGCGCGGAACGAAGATCGGCGCCGCTCCGGTCGGCATGCCGATGCGGCCGCTGCCCCACGGCCACAGCCCGGCAATGGCGCGGAAGAACAGCGTCTTGCCGGCGCGCGGGTCGCCGGTGAT
>NZ_RZOJ01000823.1:0-519 GCF_003998845.1 Mesorhizobium sp. M4A.F.Ca.ET.022.05.2.1
CACCATGGTCGGGCAATGGTGGCTGGGCGTGACGAAGACGAAGCCGGAATCCTGCGGGATCGAGGAGGTCACGATGCCGGACTGGTCGACCGGGACCGGCTGGATGTCGGCGCCCGCAAGGCGGAAGATCGAGCGGGCATCCGGATAGCCGGGATCCTCCATCGCCACTTTCGAGCCTTTGGTCATCAGCAGCGAGGCGAGCATATAGAGCGCGTTCTGGGCGCCGAGCGTGACGATGATCTCATCCGGATTGGCGAAGATGCCGCGCCGCGGCAGGAGCCGCGCCTGGATCTGCTCGATCAGGAGCGGATCGTCGCGGTCGACCATGTCGGATGCCCAGTTGCGGATCTCCAGAACGGCGAGCGCCATGCGGTTGCATTCGCGCCATTCGGCCGTCGGGAACAGCGCCGGATCGAACTGGCCGTAGACGAAGGGGTAGGACGACTTGATCCAGTTGTCGTGCTTGGCCGGCGGCGGCATGTCGCTGGCGGCGATCTGCCGGCGCGCCTTCCAGTCGAT
>NZ_RZOJ01000824.1:0-519 GCF_003998845.1 Mesorhizobium sp. M4A.F.Ca.ET.022.05.2.1
CGACCTTGTCGATCCGGTCGGTGAGCGGGCCATGGCCGTCTTCGGCAGTATGAAGGGAATGGTTGCGCATGACGAGGATGCGGTCGGCAACCTCCAGCGCTTCCTCGGTATCGCTAGTCGCGATCAGGGTCGCCGAGCCGCTCTGGCTGCCGCGGATGGCGGCGATCAGGTCGGCGCGCGCGCCGACATCGACGCCTTGGAACGGTTCGTCGAGCAAGAGCAGCCGGCAAGGTGCCGCCTGCCAGCGGGCGAGCACGACCTTCTGCTGGTTGCCGCCGGAAAGTTCGTCCAACGTGTCGTCCGGTCCGCGCGCCTTGATGCCAAGCCGCACTATCGCCTCGGCGGAAACCTTTCGCTCGCGCTGGGTCCTGAGCAGGCCGCCTGGAAACCAGCGGCCGAGATGCGGCAGGGCGATGGTGCCGGCGATGGTGGCGCCGGGAACTTCCGGAGGCAGCAGCGATGATTGCCAGCGATCCTCGGCGGCCATGAAGACGCCCTTCTGGATCGACTGTCCTGGCC
>NZ_RZOJ01000825.1:0-514 GCF_003998845.1 Mesorhizobium sp. M4A.F.Ca.ET.022.05.2.1
CACCAGCAGCATGCCAAGGCGCTCGTCGCCAGGCGAGATGGCCGGGCGCGGCGGGACGGCTGGCGAAGCGTGCGATACGGCGTCGGTCATGGTTGCGACTGTCGGCGATTTCAGGGCGGCACGATGCGCGATGGGCGACAGAACCGCGCTGCATTCGCCTAACGCATCGGCGGCTGCAAGGCGTGATCCAGCCGCGCGTTCCGTTTGGCGCACTGGCGCATTAGCTCGACCAACGCGTCCAGCCCCGGCCGATACCTCCGGTTAAGAGGAGGCGTCCCGGTTGCGCCGAATGAGCCGCCAGAGGCCGGCCAGGGGGACCAGCAAAATCACACCGAATTTCTTCAGCGCAATCAGCGCCACCGCCAGCAGTCCGGCCTTGGCCGCCAGCTTGCCCGCGATAAGGCCACCGATGCCCACAGCGGCGACGGTGTCGAAGCCTGGCCTGAAATCGACATACTTCTTGCCCGGGCTGAAGGTTGCGAGGCCAAGGACCTCGTCCAGGCTCTGCCTGATC
>NZ_RZOJ01000826.1:0-507 GCF_003998845.1 Mesorhizobium sp. M4A.F.Ca.ET.022.05.2.1
GAGAAGGGGACAATAGTGACGGCGCGCTCCGGCAAATGGCTCTCGACGATGACCGGCCGCAGCACCGAGGCTTCGCCGAGGCGGGCGCGGACGCGGTCGGCGAATAAAGCGATATCGGCGTCATCGTCGTTGACCTCGCCGCTGAGATCGGCCTGCTGCATGTCGAAGGCCGCCGCCGACAGCACCGAGAGGCGCACGAGGTCGAAACCGTAGCCGGCATCGATATCCTGCTCCAGCGCGGCAAGCCGTTCGTGGAACAGCCTGCGGATCAGCGACGGCTCGCGCAGCGGGCGCGAGGTGCCGACGGCGATGCGGCTGACGGCGCCGTCGACGCGGAAGAGCAGCAGGGCGAGTGCCCTCGCGCCCTCGCCGCGCCGCTCGAGGTCGCCCTTCAGCGCCGTGGCCAGCCGGCTCACCAGCCGCTCGATGTCGTCGGTCAGCACGACCGGCTCGGCCAGGTGGCGCTCGACCGAAAGCGGCGCCACCGGCAGGCGCGGCGACACCGCC
>NZ_RZOJ01000827.1:0-506 GCF_003998845.1 Mesorhizobium sp. M4A.F.Ca.ET.022.05.2.1
GCTTGCGACGGGCCGACGCTGCCTTCGAAGCCGCGGCCGGCCGGCGCCATGCCGATCACCGAAAGCCGCGCCGGCACGGATGCCACGTCGGTGGCGCGCGTCGCATAGCCGTCCATGGCGGAGGCGTTGAAGGGCGGTTGCGTGCGCAATGCCACCACGGGCTCGGCCAGCACCCGGCCGGCGGCGTCGATCAGCGCGACGCTCTCACTGGCCCGCGGCGCCGCTCCATCCAGCAGGCGCTCGAGCGCCTCGGCGACAGGAACCAGCGCCATCAAGCGCCTTCCCCGCGCCCGGCCGCCTTGTAATCGCCAGACTTGCCGCCGGTCTTCTCGACCAGCCTGATGCCGGAGATCACCATGGCGCGGTCGGCGGCCTTGGCCATGTCGTAAATGGTGAGGCAGGCGACGGAGGCCGCCGTCAGCGCCTCCATCTCGACGCCTGTCTTGCCGGTGACGCGGGCGAGCGCCGTGACCTTGAGGCCAGGCAGGGACGTGTCCGGCTCGATG
>NZ_RZOJ01000828.1:0-502 GCF_003998845.1 Mesorhizobium sp. M4A.F.Ca.ET.022.05.2.1
GGAAATAGCCGTTCTCGGCTCGGCCTGACCTGAATCTCAAAGCACCTTCGGCCCAATGTCAGAATTTGGAGTCTGACCCGTCCGACAATCGCCGTCAGTCGATGCCGACCATGACATCCGAGGCCTTGATCACGGCATAGGCCGGCTTGCCCTTCCAGCTTGAGGTCGGCAACCGCCTCGTTGGTGATCGAGGCGGTGACGACGGCACCGCCGGTGTCAATGCGGACATGCGAGGTGGTGGTTCCCTTGACGATCTCGACGATCGTGCCCTTGAGGATATTGCGGGCGCTGATCTTCATGACGGGCTCGTTCGCTGTGTCTGCCAAAATCCATCGTAGGCCGAGAAAACCCTGTCGCATAACGACAGGGGCCGCGAAAGGTCTTTCCTTGTTATATTCGTGCAGATATATCGGTCGGCAGGCATTGGGCTGATCGGATTTCAAACCCGGGGAGAATTTCATGACGCACAAAGGTTTTGGACTGGGAGCGATCGCCATTGGCG
>NZ_RZOJ01000829.1:0-491 GCF_003998845.1 Mesorhizobium sp. M4A.F.Ca.ET.022.05.2.1
CGCTACGACCGTCCGGTCGAGGACATCTTCGCGCTGCAGGACAGCCTGACCGAAAGCGTCATCAATGTGCTCGCCGGCTGTTTCGGGACGATCGCCACGATCGGGCGCAACGCGGTTCGCCGCAAGCCGCCGGCCAGCCTGCGCGCCTATGATCTCTATCTGCTTGGCGTCGAGCAGCACAACACCTTCAGCCGCGCCGGCAACGCGGAAGCGATCCGGCTGTTTTCACGCGCGCTGGAGCTCGACCCGACGCTGGTCAGGGCCTGGACCGAGCTCGCCTACGCCTATTCGATCGAAGCCGGCAACTGCTTTGGCCGCGATCCGCGGGCATCGATCGAGAAATGGCGCGCGGCGGTCGAAAATGCGATCCGGCTCGATCCCTTCGACAGCAGCGCCTGCAACTGCTTCGGCGATCTCATGGGATGCCTCGGCGACCTCGATGCCGCGGAGCGCGCCTACAAAAGAGCCTACGAATGTGGCCCCAACCATGC
>NZ_RZOJ01000082.1:0-19057 GCF_003998845.1 Mesorhizobium sp. M4A.F.Ca.ET.022.05.2.1
ATGATCGGCTATGCCGAAACGGTGCGCCTGCTCGCCGCCTGGTGCGAGCTGCGCCAGGATTTCCGCCATTTCCGCACCGACCGCATCAGCGCTGCCGCGTTTCTCGACGAGCGCATCGGTTGCCGGCCGGCAGAGCTGCGCAGCCGCTGGAAGCGGCATATGGAGGCGCAAGGATTGCGCCTGCCTTAGCGCATGCCTTCGCCCTCAACGCAGGCAATTGGCGAAAGCCGGCGAGCGCGTCCCCCTCCCGTCACTATAAAGACGCCCTCCCCGGCCATCGCCGCAATCGACCCGCGCCGCGTTTTCGGGCAATCTGGAGGCGTCGGCCCGCCGTCAGGAGATGGCTGGCCGCTGAGGGAGGATTGCCATGACCAGAGCTCCGGCCGGCCTGCCGCGCTACGAGGACGCGGTCCAGAATTTCCACCTCGAGGACGAGATCAGCCGGCTGCACGGAGATCCGGCAACCGGCATCAACGCCTATGTCGAATGCTGCGGGCGCTACACCGGTGAGGACCGGCTGGCGCTGCGCGCCGTCTCGGCCAGCGGCGAGCTGCGCGAATTCACCTTCGACGACCTTGCCGACATGTCCGGCCGCGCCGGCAACATGCTCGAGGGCCTGGGCATCGGCCCTGGCGATGTGGTGGCGGGCATGCTGCCGCGCATCCCCGAGCTGGTGGCGCTGATCCTCGGCGCATGGCGCATCGGCGCGGTCTACCAGCCGCTGTTCACCGCCTTCGGACCGAAAGCGATCGAGCACCGGCTGAGCTACAGCAAGGCCAAGCTGGTGGTGACCAACCCGGCCAACCGCGGCAAGCTCGACAAGGTCGAGAACCATCCGCGCGTCGCCACCATCCTCGGCGCCGGCGACACCCTGTCCGCCAGCGACATCGATTTTGGCGCAGCGCTTGCCGCCGCCGCCCCCGACTGCCCGCCGACGATGCGCAAGGGCGACGACCTGTTCATGATGATGTCGACCTCGGGCACCACCGGGCATCCAAAGGGCGTGCCGGTGCCGCTCAACGCGCTGCTCGCCTTCGGCGCCTACATGCGCGACGCGATCGGGCTCCGCCCCGACGATGTGTTCTGGAACATCGCCGACCCCGGCTGGGCCTATGGCCTGTACTACGCCATCACCGGGCCGCTGCAGCTCGGCATCGCCACCACCTTCTACGAAGGCGCCTTCAACGCCAGAAGCACCTACGCCATCATCGAGCGGCTGGGCGTCACCAGCCTCGCCGGCTCGCCCACCGCCTACCGGCTTTTGATGGCGGAAGGCGCGGAGGCCGCAGCCCGCGTCAAGGGCAAGCTCCGTGTCGTAAGCAGTGCCGGCGAGCCGCTCAACCCCGAAGTGATCCGCTGGTTCGACGCTCATCTCGCCGCCCCCATCCACGACCATTACGGGCAGACCGAGAACGGCATGATGGTGAACAACCATCATGGCCTGGCGCATAGCGTGCGCGCCGGCTCGGCCGGCTTCGCCATGCCGGGCTACCGCATGGTGGTGCTCGACGAGGCGGGCAACGAGCTCGGCCCCAATCAGCCCGGCATCCTCGCGGTCGACATTGCGAAGTCCCCGCTGCGCTGGTTCGACGGCTACCACCAGGCCGAGACGCCGGCGATCGCGGGCGGCTATTACCGCACCGGCGACACGGTGGAGTATGAGCCGGACGGCTCCGTCTCCTTCATCGGCCGCGCCGACGACGTCATCACCTCGGCCGGCTACCGCATCGGCCCGTTCGACGTAGAAAGCGCGCTGATCGAACATCCGGCGGTCAACGAGGCGGCGGTGGTCGGCGTGCCCGACCCGCAGCGCACCGAGATCGTCAAGGCCTTCGTCGTGCTGGCTTCGGCCTTCAAAGGCAGCGAGGCGCTGGCCGAGGAGCTGGCCCAGCATGTGAAGAAGCGGCTCTCGGCGCATGCCTATCCGCGCGAGGTGGAGTTCGTCACCGAACTGCCGAAAACGCCAAGCGGCAAGATCCAGCGGTTCTTGCTGCGCAAGGCCGAGGTGGAGAAGCGCAAGGCCGGGTAAAGATTCAGCTCTCCGTAGATTTCCGCCACGCAAAAGCCGCCAATTCGGGCGAAGGCTCCGAAGGGTTTTGATCGCTAACTTTGGGGGCTACGTCATGCGGTTGATCTGGACACTTCTCTTCATGCTTGCGGGCAGCGCGGCACTCGCTGCCTCGCCGGAGGACAACTATATCGCCGCGCGTGACAGGGCGATTGCCGACATCGCCGCGCAGGAAAGCGCGAACGCTCCCGTGGAAACGCTCGATGCCCAGAATGTGAAGGCGATGGCCGATCTCGAAAAGCGCCTATCCGCCCTTCTCGGCCCGCTGGCGGTCGAGGGTTTTCCGGCAACCGGCACGATCAATCTCCAAAGCCTGAGCGACTCCGACATCGGATTCGGCATGCTCGACGGGCTGAGATACACCACGAGCGACGACGGCCCGAGCCTTGTCGCGACGACGCGCGGGCTCGCCGAGCGCTGGCTGAAGTCCAGGGCCGACGAGACCGATGAGAATCTCAAGCTGCCCGCCGGCATCGACGCCGCGCTGAAGCTCGACGCCTTCTACACCCAGGCCATCGGCGCCGATGCCGCCTTCGTCAAGACGCTCGACTTTGCGCTGATCAAGCCCGAAGGCGCCGACATGGCGATCGCGCGGCTGGGCGGCTGGACGCAGGATGTCGGGCCGATCTACGACCAGCAGGTCATCGTCACGCTGGTCAAGGGCGATCGGGTCATGATCGCCGAGGCACCCGCGGCGCCCGCCGTTCCGAAGATCGCGGCTTGCGATGGCTTGTGGACAGCGGCCGACGCCGCCGCCCAGAAATTCCAGGAGGCCTACCAGGCTTCGGAACTCAAGGACGAAAAGTCGTACGATGCCGCCAATGCCGCCTGGGAGAAAGGCGACGCCGACTATCGCGCCTGCATGGGCGAGCGCCTGCCGGGCGATGCGGCCTTCCCGGCATTGCTTGCCCAGGCCCAGGCGCTGGCCGACCACATGGCCGGCAAATAACCGCGGCGTCGAAGCTGCCTATCTCCCCCAAGTGGCGAGATCGGCTGTGTCAGCTCCTCCCTACCCTTGATCCGTGGCGCTTCCTGTCCTTGCAGCAATCGGCCCAATGCTGAAACTTCTGGCCGGCCTGGAAGTCTAAATTTAAGCACTTTCTACTAGGTTCGACCGATCGACTATTGTCCAGGAGGATATTCGGGTCGAATTGGCCAGAACGGATTTCAGCATAGGCCGCATGAGACAGGCCGTTTTTTCGTCCGCCAACGTGCCGGCGGCGATAGCCTTTGTCGTGCTTCTGATCTGCGCCATATTTGCCGACCAGCAGAACAGAAAAGTCTCCGATCAACTGGTGCGCGCCGATGTCCTGGCCAAGGTCAACATCATCCGCGCCAAGATCGAGGGCAACATCAACGGCAACCTTCAGCTCACACAGGGCCTGGTGTCGGCCATCGTCACCGAGCCCTATATGGGCCAGCAGAGATTTGCGTCGCTCGCCGGCAATCTGTTCGAGCAGAAGTCGCAGCTGCGCAACATCGCCGGCGCGCCGGACCTCGTCATCTCGCTGATGTATCCGTTGAAAGGCAACGAAAAGGCGATCGGGCTCGACTACCGCAAGAACGAGGCGCAGCGCGCGGCAGCGCTTCGGGCGCGCGACAGGCACGAACTGGTGTTCGCCGGCCCGGTCGACCTGGCGCAAGGCGGGCGGGGCTTCATAGGCCGCATCCCGGTCTTCGTGCCGACGGCGGGCGGCGGCGACCGCTTCTGGGGCATCGTCTCGGCGGTGGTCGATGTCGACCGGCTCTACGCGGCGAGCGGCCTCACCGATCCCGCCATCGACATCGATGTCGCCCTGACCGGCAAGGATGCGCTGGGGGGCGGCGGCGAACGCTTCTTCGGCGGCGACAATGTCGTCGCCGGCAATCCGGTGACGGCCGAGGTGGAGCTCCCCTCGGGCTCGTGGCGGATTTCGGCCATTCCCAAGGGTGGCTGGCCGGCGGCACCGAAGAATGAACGGACCTTGCAGGCACTCATGGCGCTCGCCGGCGTGTTGGTGGTGTTGCCGATCCTGGTGGCCGGACGGCTGTTCGGCGAGAGGCAGAAAAACTATGCCGAATTGAGGCGCCTGTCCGGACGGCTGGAGCTCGCGCTGGAGGCCTCGGGCATCGGTGTGTGGGAGCACGATCTCGCCACCAACGAACTGGTGTGGGACGAGCGCGTCAACGAGATTTACGGCAAGCCTGCCGACGCCAAGCCGCGCGGTTATGATGACTGGGCAGGGACGATCCACCCCGACGACATCGAGCGTGCGCGGCGGGATTTCGACCAGGCCGCAGCGACCAAGGGCCTCTACTCCTCGCAATACCGCCTCGTCCACCATGACGGCACTATCCGCCACGTCCGTACACGCGCGACGTTCTTCCAGGACAGCGGCGACACGCCGAAGATGATCGGCGCCGAATGGGACGTGACCAGCGACGTGCTGCTCAACGAGAACCTCGTGCGTGAGCGGCAGCTGTCGGAATCGAAGAACGCCGAGCTGGAGGCTGCCAGCGCCCGCATCGAGCATGTGGCGCTTCACGATTCACTGACTGGCCTGCCCAATCGCCGCTACCTCGACGAGATGCTGGCCGAAAGCGGGGAAACCGGCCGCACCGCGCTGCTGCATCTCGACCTCGACCGCTTCAAGCAGATCAACGACACGCTCGGTCACGCCGCGGGCGATGCCATGCTGGTGCACGCCTCCAAGGTCATCAAGGCCAACGCCAGGCCCGCCGATTTCGTGGCGCGCATCGGCGGCGACGAGTTCGTGGTGGTAGGCCATGGCGCTGGCGACGACAGGCTTGCCGAACTCGCCAGCCGCATTATCGAGGAGATGCGCCAGCCGGTAAATTTCCAGGGCCACCAGTGCCGGTTCGGCGTCAGCATCGGCATTGCCGCCAATGACGGCGTCGACGCCAGGCAGTTGCTCGTCAATGCCGATCTCGCGCTGTACCGGGCGAAAAGCCATGGCCGTAATCGCTACGAGTTCTTCAACGCGGAGCTGCAGAGCGAGATCGTTCGGACCAAGCAGATCGCCGATGAAATCCTGGGCGGGCTGGAGCGGAACGAATTCATCGCTTACTACCAGCCGCAGTTCGACGCCAGGACGCTCGAAATCGTCGGCGTCGAAGCGTTGTCGCGCTGGAAGCATCCGCGTCGCGGCATCCTCGCGCCCGCCGCCTATCTCAAGGTCGCCGAAGAACTGAATGTTGTGGCGCTGATCGACCGCACCACTCTCAAGCAGGCGCTGGAGAACTTCGAGCGCTGGTCGCATCTCAACATTCCGCGCGTTTCGGTCAACGTCTCGGCCAGGCGCCTTGAGGACAGAGACCTGATCAAGGGTCTGCGCAAGCTCGCCATCAAGCAAGGGACGGTGTCGTTCGAGCTGGTGGAGTCGATCTTCCTCGACGAGAACGACGACTTCGTTTCGTGGAATATCGAGCAGATCAAGGGACTCGGCATCGACATCGAGATTGACGATTTCGGCACCGGCTACGCCTCGATCGTCAGCCTGCTCAAGCTGCAGCCGCGCCGGCTCAAGATCGACCGCCAGCTGATCACGCCGATCACCGGCTCAACGGCGCAGCGGCGACTGGTGTCGTCAATCATCGAGATCGGCAAGTCGCTCGGCATCGAAGTGGTGGCCGAAGGCGTCGAGACGATGGATCACGCGCGCATCCTCAAGGAACTGGGTTGCGACATCCTGCAGGGCTACGCCTTCGGCGCCCCGATGGACGCCAAGACCTTCAAGGCCTTCGCCCAGTCGCGCAAATGGCTCCAGGCGGGGTAGCGGAACAGCCCTACCCCCGCAGTCCCGGCGCTTCCTGGCCGGTCCGCGCGACATATTCAGTGTAGCCGCCGCCATAGGTGTGGATGCCATCGGGGGTGAGCTCCAGCACGCGGTTGGAAAGCGCGGCCAGGAAATGGCGGTCGTGCGAGACAAAGAGCATCGTGCCTTCGTACTGCGAAAGCGCGTTGATCAGCATCTCCTTGGTCGCCATGTCGAGGTGGTTGGTCGGCTCGTCGAGTACCAGGAGGTTGGGCGGATCGAACAGCATCAGCGCCATCACCAGCCGCGCCTTCTCGCCGCCGGACAGCACGCGGCACTTCTTCTCGATCTCGTCACCGGAAAAGCCGAAGCAGCCGGCAAGCGCGCGCAGCGGCGCCTGGCCAGCCTGCGGGAAATTGTCTTCGAGCGTCTGGAACACGGTGCGCTCGCCCTCCAGCAGCTCCATGGCGTGCTGGGCGAAATAGCCCATCTTGACGCTCGGACCGCGCGCCACCGTGCCCTGGTCTGGCTCGGAGGCGCCGGCCACCAGCTTCAAAAGCGTCGACTTGCCGGCGCCGTTGATGCCCATCACGCACCAGCGCTCGCGCCGGCGCACCTGGAAGTCGAGGCCTGAATAGATGGTGCGGCTGCCGTAGCTCTTGTGGATACCCTTCAGCGTCGCCACGTCCTCGCCGCAGCGCGGTGCCGGCTGGAACTCGAAGGTCACCGTCTGGCGCCGCTTCGGCGGCTCGACGCGGTCGATCTTGTCGAGCTTCTTCACCCGGCTCTGAACCTGCGCGGCATGCGAGGCGCGCGCCTTGAAGCGCTCGATGAAGGCGATCTCCTTGGCCAGCATTGCCTGCTGGCGCTCGAACTGCGCCTGCAACTGCTTGTCGGCCAGCGCCCGCTGCTCCTGGTAGAATTCGTAATTGCCGGAGTAGGAGGTGAGCGAACCGGCGTCGATCTCGACGATCTTGGTGACGATGCGGTTCATGAACTCGCGGTCGTGCGAGGTCATCAGCAGCGCGCCGTCATAGTTTTTCATGAATTGCTCCAACCAGATCAGGCTTTCGAGATCGAGGTGGTTGCTCGGCTCGTCGAGCAGCATGACATCGGGCCGCATCAACAGGATGCGCGCCAGCGCGACGCGCATCTTCCAGCCGCCGGAAAGTTTGGCGACGTCGCCGTCCATCATCTCCTGGCTGAAACCGAGGCCGTCCAGTACCTCGCGGGCGCGGCCGTCCAGCGCATAGCCGTCGAGCTCCTCGAAGCGGTGCTGCAGTTCGCCGTAGCGCTCGATGATGGCGTCCATCTCGTCGGCGCGGTCGGGATCGCCCATGGCGTGCTCGAGCTCGCGCATCTCGGCGGCGACCGCGCTTACCGGGCCGGCGCCCTCCATCACCTCGGCAACGGCGCTCATACCTTCCATGTCGCCGACATCCTGGCTGAAATAGCCGATGGTGACGCCGCGATCGACCTGGACCTGCCCTTCGTCCGGCTGCTCCTGCCCGGTGATCATGCGGAACAAGGTCGTCTTGCCGGCGCCGTTCGGTCCGACGAGGCCGATCTTCTCGCCCTTCTGCAAGGCGGCCGAGGCTTCGATAAAGACGATCTGACGGCCGTTCTGCTTGCCGATGTTTTCAAGACGGATCATGGAGCGGTCCGGTTAAATGCGCTGACGTGGCGGGATTTGCCCGGGCATACGCGAATGCAGGCGGTGGTGGAAGAGGCAGAAGCGCCGCAGCCAGCACCCGTGGTGATTGGCGAAGGCGGCGGCGACAGTTGATCTCCCCCCTTGCGGGGGAGAACGCATTTTCCTGCATTTGCGAGCGGGCTTGTCCCCGAGCAAGTGCTTGGAAAATGCCAGAGAGGGGATTTCGTAGGGCGCTGTGCGCTACTTTCTCGTAGGCGCAGTGCCCCCTCTCTTGCGGCGCTTTACTTCGCGTCGTGGAAGATGATTCCCACAGTGTGACGCCGCCCCGAGCGCAGACGACTGACGCCATGGCGCAGGTTCACCCGATAATAGCCCCGACTGCCCTCGACCGGCCGGTTGTGAACGGCGAAGATCACCGCGTCGCCGCGCCTCAGCGGCACCACCTCGGCACGGCTCTGCATGCGCGGGCGCTGCTCGGTCAACACGAACTCGCCGCCTTCAAAATCCTCGCCGGGTTCGGACAAGAGGATCGCCACCTGCAGCGGAAAGGCGAGCGTGCCGTAGAGGTCCTGATGCAGGCAGTTGAAGTCGCCGGGGCCGTATTGCAAGAGAAGCGGCGTCGGCCTCGTCTGCCCCTCGTCGTGGCAGCGCTTGAGGAAGGCAGCGTGGTCGGCGGGATAGCGCAGCGCTGCGCCCATCTTCTCGTTCCAGTCGTTGGCGACGCCAGCCAGCCGCGGATAGAGCGCCCTGCGCAGGCCTTCGATCGGATCGGGGAGCGGGTAGCGGAAATAGCGGTACTCGCCCTTGCCGAAGCCGTGACGCGCCATCACCACATGGCTGCGGAAATGTTCTTCGTGCGGATAGAGCGCGGCGATTTCGTCGCATTCGTCGGGGGCGAGAAGGTTTTTCATGACGGCGCAGCCATGGGCGTTGAGTTCGGAGACCAGGGCAGGCCAGTCTTGCGCCTCGACACGCGTTTCGGCGGAGCGGCTGGCGCGTTTGGCGCTGATGGAATGGATGGTCATGGCGGCCTCCTGTCGCTTGCCTACCGTGAAAATGGGGCGGGCGGAGGCTGGGAGCCACCCGTTTCATGCGGAGATTGGGCGCGGCCCTGACCTTCTCCCCTTGTAGGAGAAGGGAAGATCGCGCTTTCACCGCTTGCGATACCCCTCCAGCTCCGGATCGAGGTCGACCCGCACCGCATTGGTGAACACGCAGGTCGCCACCATGATGCCGGCAAAGGCGGCGAGGTTGACCAGCAGCGTGTCATCATAGCGCGCCTTGAGCGCTGCCCAGAGCTCATCCGGAATCGCATTGGCATCGGCGGCGACCGCCTTGCCGAAGGCGATCAGCAGCGTCTCGTCGGCGGTGGGCTCGATTGCCTCTGGATCGAGACCGCCATCCATCAGCGCGCGGCGGAAGAAGGTGACGGGAACCTCGGCGCGCATTGTCTCCGAGATCGCCATCGAAAGCAGCCAGATGGCACGGTCGTCCAGCGTAGGCTTGAGCAGATCGCGCAGCGTGAACCATTCGGCATAGATGCGGTGAGCGGCCGGCGAATTGAGCAGGATGCGCTTCATGTTGGTCATGCGCCCGCGCAAGCTGAGCTCCCTGTCGTGCTCGGCGCGGATTTCTTGCGACGCCGTCGCGTAGTCGATAGGCGGGATCATGGCCATGGGAAACGGTCCCCTCACCCCAGCGACGTGTGCAGTTCGGGGGAGGCGCGCAGCGTGTTGGAGACGGTGCAGATCGCCTCGGCATCCTCGATGATGCGCTGCTTGGTCGCCGTGTCGAGATCGCCGGAAATATCGAGCCTGATGCTGAAGCGGACGATGCGGGACGGCTCGTCCGCCGCCGACCTCGGCGCGCACCTCGCCAAGCTGCGCGGCGACCCCAAGGCGCGTGGCAGCGATGCGGGCGCTGAGCACCATGCAGGCGGCGAGCGAGGCGTGCAACAGATCGAGCGGATTGAAGCCCGGCGCGCTCGCGCCGGTCACGATATCGACCGCGCCGCCGGTCGGCGTGGTGACAACCGGCAGGCCGCCGGGTTGCAGGACGGCCAGCGCGCCGGTCGCTCGGGTTCTGATCTTCAGCTCGCTCATCGTATTTCCTCTGGCGTGCCAGGGTTGGTGGACAGCTCAAAGATGCTGCCAGATTGCCTTCAGCGGCGAGCCGATTGCCTGCTCGATCCTGCGCAGCTGGTCGACCGCCAATGAGGTCTCTCCGGGATTGACGACCGTAAGCGCGCAGCTGCCGAATGCGGCAGGCCATACGTAGCGCAACTCGTTGAGTGAGGTCGGCCTTTCGCAGCAAGGCGTTACGACAGCAAGGTCTTTAAAGCCAGATGCAGCCGCCCGGTCCATCGCCTCGCCCCACCAAGCCTCGAGGTCACTGCCGCATAGCGGGCAATTGATGCTTTCCGTGTTCGCTCCGGCGTCGAAGAATGTGACCCCCTCCTCGGATTCAACGCCGATATGTTCGGCGCGTGGAAACAATCCACGCGCGATCGTCACCGCCTCGCTGGCTGCCGCTTCGCCGGGGCGCCAGTGCGGATCATACGAAACCAATCGCAGGTAACTGTCGGACATCCCCCTTCCTGGAGCAGGAAGGGTGTTCAAAGCAAGGTGTTTCGGCCGGATTCCAGCCTCTCTATTTCAGCGCCCGCAGCACATGCTTCTGGATCTTGCCCGATGCGGTGCGCGGCAAAGTCTCCACGGCCAAAAATTCCTTCGGCACCTTGTAGCGGGCGATGCGCGCGGCGCAGTGGCCGGCGAGCGCCGCCGGGTCGAGAGAACAACAGGCGCGCAACACGACGAAGGCGCGGCCGACCTCGCCCCAGCGTTCGTCGGCGATGCCGATCACAGCCGCCTCGTCGATGTCGGGATGGGCAAGCAGCGCCATCTCGACCTCGGCCGGGAAGACGTTCTCGCCGCCGGAGATGAACATGTCCTTGCGGCGGTCGACCAAGGTGACGAAGCCGTCCTCGTCGCGCCGCGCCATGTCGCCGGTGCGGAACCAGCCGTCCTCGCTGAAGGCGCGCGCGGTCTCCTGCGGCCGGTTCCAGTAGCTCGGCGTGATGTTGGGGCCGGCGAGCCAGATCTCGCCCGTCTCTCCCGGCGCGACATCGGTGCCGGCGCCATCGACGATGCGCAGTGAAACGGTCGGCGCCGGCAGGCCGGCCGAGCCCGCCTTGCCGGCGATGCGCTCGGCCTCCAGCGGCATGCCGAGCACCGTGCCGGCCTCCGTCATGCCGAAGCCGTCGACCATCGGCACGCCCTGCTCCAGCCACCACAGAACATCCGCGGCAGGGTTCGGCGCGCCGCCGGTGAAGAGCGCCAAGAGCGATGTCCATAGTCGCGGCGCGAACCCGGGATGCTCGCGCAGCATCCTCGCCATCTGCGGCACGCAGAAATAATGGGTGACGCCGAGCGCCGGATCGGCAAGGCGTCGGTTGGTGTCGCCGGGATCGAAGCCGGCGGAAATCAGCACCGTGCCGCCCTTGAGCAAAACGGGGCGAAGATTGGTGATCAGGCCGATGACATGGAACATCGGCGCGTCGCAAAGGAAGACGCTGTCATGGCCAACGCGGCCGATGACGCCGAAATTGACGGCGGTGGCGAAGGCATTGGCTTCGGTGACGTTGACGCCCTTCGGTTGGCCCGACGTGCCGGAGGTGTAGAGGATGATCGACGGCCGGTCGGCTTGCGGCAACGGACGGCGCGGCGCCGGCGCTTGCTCTTCCACCGCTGCCGCGAAGCGCGAGACGGCGAGCGGGGCGCAGCCGGGCGGCGGCGCAAGGTCGGGCGGGGTGTCATGGACCAGAAGCACGGGATCGCAATCGGCAAGGATGGCCTGCCGTTCGGGCGCGGCAAGCCGCCAGTTGACCGGCACGAAGATGGCGCCGAGGCGCATCGCCGCCTGCTGCAGGATGACGAGGTCGGCGCTGTTGCGGGCCAGCGTGGCGATCCGCTGCCCTTGCTTTATGCCACTGTTTTCGAGCACTGCGACGGCGCGCTGGATGGCATCGTCGAACGCGGCATAGGTCCAGCGCCGGCCGGACGCGAGGTCGACGCAAGCGAGGCGGTCCGGCTGCGCGCGGGCATGCAAGGCGACGGGGTCCGGTGTCGTCCAGGCCGGCATTGCGATCTCCTCCCGTGTCACGCGCCGTATCGGTTGCGGCCGGCATCGATCGCCGGTCCGAGACAGGTCACATCGACCGGATCATCTCGCCTTGTCGTAGGCGCCGAGGCCAGGCTTGTAGCTCTTTTCGTCGATGAACTGGCGGATGCCTTCCTTGCGGCCTTCACTGTCGAAGGAATTGGCCGCCTCCTGCGCCCGCACCAGATAGTCCTCGGCATTGTCGTAGGTCATCTCGGCGACGCGGCGGATGGCGTCCTTGGTGGCCTTGAGCGCCACCGGGTTCTTCTTCAGAAGAATCCCGGCCACTTCCGCGACGCGCGCCTTCAGGTCGCTGAGCGGCACGCTTTCATTGACCAGCTTCCAGGCCGCCGCCTTCCTGCCGTCGATCAGCTCGCCGGTCAGCGCGTGATACATGGCATCACGCATCGACAGCAGATCGACCACCACCTTGGTGGCGCCGCCGCCAGGCAGGATGCCCCAGTTGATCTCGGAGAGCGCGAACTGCGCCTCGTCGGCGGCGAAGGCGAGATCGCAGGCAAACAGCGGGCCATAGCCGCCACCGAAGCACCAGCCATTGACCATGGCGATGGTCGGCACGCGGTACCAGCGCAGCCGCCGCCACCAGCCGTAAGCCTCGGCTTGCGCCTTGCGCACGGCGCCCAGGCCCTTCGCCTCGGTCTCGCGGAAATATTCCTTGAGGTCCATGCCGGCCGACCAGGCGGCGCCCTCGCCCGAGAGCACGAGAACGCCGACGTCGTCGCGGAATTCAAGCTCGTCGAGCACTTGCATCATGCGCCGGTTGAGCGCCGGGCTCATCGAATTGCGCTTGGCCGGCCGGTTGAAGCGGACCCAGGCGATGCCGTCCTCCACATCGAAGGCGACGGTGTCTTCGGTTTCTCCTGCCATGGGTCAATTCCTCCGAGATCGCTATGTTGCATAGCTTTAATCTTTGCTATGTCGCATAGTATTTTTACCTTGACAAGGGGCCGGATCGCGGCAATCGATCGAACATGGACGAAACCAGCAACGATCTCGCCGAGGACGCGCTCGACGCGCAGATCGGCTACAATCTGCGGCGCGCCTCGGCGCTGGCGCTCAACGATTTCGCTATCGAGATGGCGGAGGCGGAATTGCGCCCCGTCACCTACGCCATGCTGGCGCTGATCGACGAACGGCCGGGCATCCGCGCCGCCGGGCTCTGCCGGCTGCTCGCCATGAAGAGCGCCAACATGGCGCCGCTGCTGGCCGAACTCGAGGAGCGCGGCCTGATCGAGCGCGACGACCATGCCAAGGATCGGCGCGTGCAGGAGCTTCGGCTGACCGAGGCGGCCAAGGCCGCGATGCCCGCCTGGCGGCGTCAGGTGCGCCTTCACGAGGACCGCTTCCTGCATCGGCTGACCAGCAAGGAGCGGGCAACGCTGCTGCGTCTGCTGCGCCTGATCTGGGTGGATGAGGCGGAGTGAGCGCCGGCGCGCCCTCAACTCCAAGCAAAACAATCCGATAGCGGCCCGTCCTGCGGGATTGATTCATCTGCGGGACATCGGGCCTTGGGCGATTAGCGTTTCCTCTCCCCGCGCATTTGCTGAGGGAGAGGAAGGACGCTATTTCGTCAGATCAAGGGCGGCCGAGAGATCGCCCATCGGCGGCTGCTCGTTATTGCGCAGCGCCTTGTCGCGGGCGACGATGCCGGGCAGCACTGGCAGGTCGTAGCGCGCGGTAATGAAGCGCAGGATCGAGGTCGTGTCGTACTGCGTGTGGTCGACGGTCCCCAGCTTTGCATAGGGCGAGATGATGAAGGCGGGAATGCGGTTGCCCGGGCCCCAGCGGTCGGCCCTGGGCGGCGCGATATGGTCCCAGAAGCCGCCATTCTCGTCATAGGTGACGACGACCAGCATATGCGGCCATTGCGGGCTCTTCTCCAGATGCGACACGATGTCGGCCAGATGCTTGTCGCCGCTGGTGACGTCGGCATAACCGCCATGCTCGTTGAGATTGCCCTGCGGCTTGTAGAAGCTCACTGAAGGCAGCTTGCCGTCGTCGATCGCCTTGATGAACTCGACGCCGTCGAGGCCGCCATCCTTCAGGTGCTCGGCGCGCGCGGCGGTGCCCGGCGCGTAGGCCGCGAAATAGTTGAACGGCTGGTGGTGGAACTGGAAGTTCGGCACTGGCGTGGCGTTCTTGCCGTCGAGCGCCGCCTGCCAGGCGCCGGAGTACCAGGCCCAGGAGACGCCCTTCAGCGACAGCAGGTCGCCGATGGTGATCTCGTGCTGCGGCGGCAGCGTGGTCGGCTGCGCCGGATCGGCCAAGGCCTTGTCACCGCCCTCGGCCGGCTTGTTGGCGCTCGGCTGGTAAGGCGGCTGCATGGTGTTGACGGCGTAGAAATCCGGCGTGATGGCGCCGTCATTGACGAATTTCGGCGCACCGCCCAAAGCCGAGGCTGGCGAATTGTCGGCCATCTTGAGCGTCACGCCGTCGGGCTCGACGACGGCGATCTGGCCTTTGACCGGGCTGGTGTCGGCATGCGGATAGACCGGCGCGCAGGCGCAGGCGAGCATGATGTGGTTGAGGAAGGAGCCGCCGAAGGCGCCCTGGAAGAAATTGTCGGCGAGCACGTATTTCCTTCCCACCGCCCACATTGGCAACGTTGAGCCATCATAGTGGCCCATGACGAGCGAGCCGGAATCGGCCCAGGCGACGAACTTGTCGTTCCGGCCGGCGTCGATCTGCATCTGCTCCTGGTAGAAGCGGTGCCAGAGGTCGCGGGTGATGACGCCGGTGTTTTCATTAAAACCCTTGGGATCGTCGATGGCGAAGCTGGCATTGGCGAGATGCGCGGTCTGAGCCTCCGTCACCGCAGGGGTTACGCCCTTGCCGGTCAGGCCGCCCCAGGCCGGCGGCAGCTCGGCAAGCGGCTTGCCGTCGCGGTCGAGCTGGCGGGCCTGGTCGGCCGAGACATTGGCCAGGCCATTGGCGCCGGGGAAGCCGCCATAGAGATTATCGAAGCTGCGGTTCTCGGCGTAGATGACGACGACGGTGTCGATCTTGTCGAAGCCGGGAGGAGCCGCATGGGCAGCGGCGGTGAGCGATGCCAGGGCGGTGGAGGCCAGGCAAAGCGAGAACAGGGACCTAGTCATGGGGGATGCCTCGTGGCTGGGGATGGCTGGAGGACGGCAATCGATGAACAAGCAGGCGCGGAAGCAGCTACTGCGATGCCTCTGTCACTTTTGTGACATTTTCCGCCCTGCGCGAACACGGTTGCGTGAGCGTCGCGACCGGTCATCAATCCGTTGCACTGGGTACCTAGTTCCGGGGGCAAACCGGACCACGCCCTATGCCGACAAGACGATGGAAAAGCCTGACGATCGCTATCGCCACGGCGTCGATGTTCGGCTTCGCCGGACCCGCGAACACGGCAGGCAGCACCCATCCCGGCCCGCTGTCGCGCGCGGAGGCTTTCGCACGGGCAGAGGCGCTGACGGCGCTGGGGCGCAAGATGTTCTTCGATCCGTCGCTGTCGGCCTCGCGCAAGCAGGCCTGCTCCTCCTGCCACGATCCCGACCACGCCTTTGGGCCAGCCTCGGCGACACCGGTCGAGATGGGCGGGCCTAATGTCGACCGGCCGGGCCTGCGCGCGGGTGCCATCGCTGCGCTACCTGCAGGCGGCACCCCCCTTCACCGAGCACTTCTACGATTCCGAGGATGAGGGCGACGAGAGCGTCGACAACGGCCCGACCGGCGGGCTGACCTGGGACGGCCGCGCCGATCGCGGCCAGCAGCAGGCCAGGATCCCCCTGCTCTCGCCTTTCGAGATGGCCAACAAGGATGAGAGCGGGGTGGTCGCCGCCCTGAGCAAGGCCGCCTATGCGCACGATTTCAAGGCGGCATTCGGCGACGATGTGTTCGAACGGCCGGACGACGCCTTCGACGCCGCGGTCGAGGCGCTCGGCGCGTTCGAACAGAGCAGCGCCGATTTCTACCCCTATTCCAGCCGCTACGACGCTTTCCTTGCCGGCAGGGCGACGCTCTCGGCGCAGGAATTGCGCGGCCGCGTTCTGTTCGAGGACGAAGCCAAGGGCAATTGCGCCAGCTGTCATCTGAGCCGACCCAGCAACAATGGCGAGCCGCCGCAGTTCACCGATTACGGTCTGATCGCCGTTGGCGTGCCCCGCAATGCGGCGATCCCGGCCAATGCCGATCCCGCCTATATCGATCTCGGCCTGTGCGGCCCGCTGCGCACCGACTTCAAAGGACGCGCCGAATATTGCGGGCTGTTCAAGACGCCGACGCTGCGCAACGTGGCGCTGAGGAAAAGCTTCTTCCACAATGGCTATTTCCACACGCTGCGCGACGCGGTCGCCTTCTACGGCAGCCGCGACAGCGATCCCGGCCGCTGGTATCCGAAGAATGCCGACGGCACGGTCGACAAATATGACGACCTGCCAAAGCCTTACTGGCCGAACCTCAACAAGGACCCGCCCTTCGGCGGGAAGCCGGGCGACAGGCCGGCGCTGACCGATGCCGAGATCGACGACATTGTCGCTTTCCTCGGCACGCTGACGGATGCCGACCAGCGAGGCGCTCCGGCGCATTGAGATTCCGGCCGTGGACGATGGCGATGCGTGCCGTCTCGGCGCTGATTGACGTTGCGTGCCGGCTTCTGCAATCTCCTTCTGCTGTATGGCTCCGAGGCACAGCGATGAGGCGCAGTCTTGCATTCGGTGTAATTGCCGGTATCGGCCTGCTCTGCGGCGCCGCATTCCTGATTGCTGGTCCGTCGGCAGTCTCGCCGGACAAGATCCAGTCGTCGGTTATCCGCGCGCCCGAATTGATCGACCGTGCCTGGAAGTTGCCCGTGGCCGCTGCTTTCAATGCCGACGTCGAATGGCAATCGAACGCATCAAGGTGCGGTCCGGCAAGCGTGGCAAACATGTTCCGCTCGATCGGCGAAGAAGAGACGACGGAAGCTGAAGTGCTTGCGGGAACGGGAAAGTGCTGGACCGGTTTCTGCATCATCGGGCTGACCCTGGACGAGGTTGCCGAAGTCGCTCGAAGCAAGACCAAGCGGAAAGTATCCGTGCTTCGGAACCTGACTGCCGAGGAGTTCCTCGCGCATATGAAGCGCGCCAACGATCCCGGCCGCCGCTACATCATCAACTTTACGAGGGAGAGGATTTTCGGCGCCGGCGCCGGCCACTTTTCCCCGATCGGAGGATATATGGAGGCCGAGGACATGGTTTTCGTCCTTGACGTCAACCAGCGCTACAAGCCCTGGCTGATCGAGCGCGAACGCCTGTTCTCGGCCATGGACACGATCGATTCCGATGGCGACAGGAAGCGCGGTTTGCTGCTGATCGAGTGACGACGGATGCGATGCCCGGGCGCCTGTCCAGGCATGGCTAAATGCCCGATCTTGATGCCGAAACGACCAAGGCTGGGCTTTCATATGCAATATTGCTAATATGTGTACTCGCTCACATGACTACAGCACGCCGGCTGCTACGGTGGCTGCTCGTCGCATGATGGGGTCTCAAATGCGGTTCGTTGCAGTGCGGGAGCCGCCTGATACTTGGGCGGTGTTTGACACGTGGATAGACGAGCCTGCGGACTACGCTGGCTGCGTGCTTGCTGGTTTGACGTTGCGTGAAGCCCAGTGGTTCGCCGCCGTCGCCAATGTTGAAACCTCCGCGCGGGTGCGCAATCCCTTGGGCGTCGGCACCTTGGTTGAGCCGGCGCCGGTCATCGGGGTCTTCTGAGGCAGCCCCTCACCTCGCCGGCGCGTAGCGGCTCACCACCATGCCGCTGGCATAGGCTTTCGAACCAATGAGCTTCAGCCTGGAGAAGCCGCCCTGGCCGAAGATGCGGCGGCCGGCACCCAGCACAGCCGGATTGATGAAGAGCTGGAATTCGTCGACCAGCCCGGCGGCGATCAGCGCCGAGGCGAAACCGGCGCCGCCGAAGACAGCGATGTCGCCGCCCTCGCCCGCCTTCAACGCATTGACCTCGCGCGGCAGGTCGCCGCTTGCGATGCTCGTGCGCTCCCATCGCGCGGCCTTCAGCCTGTCGCTCAGCACCACCTTCTGCGCTGCAACAATGCGCTGGGCAAAGGCGTAGAAGCGGTCCTTCGGGAATCTCGTCGCGGCGTTGCCCCAGTGGGTGAGATAGCCCTCCTCCGCCATCTTGCGGCTAAGCAAGATGGTGTCGATGGTTTCGAACACAGCGTTGAAGTCCTGCTTCAGCGCATCGTCCCAAGCGCTGTCGTCGCCCCACTCCCAGAGCTGCCAGCGATGGTCGTCCTCGGCGCCGACGAAGCCGTCGACCGACATCTGCATTTGCAGGATGAGTTTCTTCATTTCCGGTCCTCCTCGTGCTCCCAATCAATTTACTTTTGGAACCATTTGACACTCGAAGGCAATGGTGTCAATAGTAAAGTGATTTAAAAATGGAACCGTAACTATGTCGACCAGGGAACGGTCCGGCTGCCCGATCAGCCTGTCGCTTGAGCTGTTTGGCGACCGCTGGACGCTGCTCATCATCCGCGACCTGGCATTCGCCGGGAAAAAGCATTTTCGCGAATTCCTGCAGTCGGACGAAGGCATCTCGTCGCGAACGCTCGCAGAGCGGCTGCAGACGCTGCAGGAGGAAGGCATCCTCACCCGCAGCGACGACCCGACCCACAGGCTGAAGGCGATCTACCGGCTGACCGAAGCCGGCGTCGACCTTCTGCCGGTACTGGCGACGCTCGGCGCCTGGGGCAGCAAATATCGCAAGGCCGACGATGATCGTGCGCGGATTGCCACTGAGTTGGCCGGCGGCGGCGAGCCGGCTCTGGCGCGGATAAAGGAGAGGCTGCGGCAGGAAAATCTGGGTTAGGCGGCGCGGCGCAAATCGCCCACACCGGCGCTCTTCGCCTGGATCGCGGCGTCGAAACGATGCCTGTCAGCAGACGTTCCGGTTCCAGTCTATGCGCCTCTGCGTTAGACTCAGCTCGAACAGGACCGCCGCCATGATCGTCCAGGCCTGCATCAACGGCGCCCGCCCCGCCGATTTTCACGCCGCCCTGCCGCTTGACCCGGACGCCATGGCGCGCGACGGCGCGGTTTCGGTTGCCGCGGGTGCCGCCGAGCTCCATGTTCATGCGCGTGGCGCCGACCGGCAGGAGAGCTTGGCGCCGGAAGCGATGGACCGCACGGTGGCAGCGCTGCGCCGCGCTTGTCCGGGAACGCTGATCGGCGTCTCCACCGGCGCCTGGATCGAGGAGGACGACCTCCGCACCCTCATCGCCATCGCCGGCTGGCGCGAGCTGCCGGACTATGCCTCGGTCAATCTCAGCGAGACGGCCGCGCCGGTCGTGATGGAAAGCCTGCGCCAGCGCGGCATCGGCATCGAGGCGGGCCTGGCTTCCATCGCCGACGCCGAGAGGCTGGTGACGCTCGACCATGG
>NZ_RZOJ01000830.1:0-490 GCF_003998845.1 Mesorhizobium sp. M4A.F.Ca.ET.022.05.2.1
GCGCCGTCCATATCAGCCAGGCGCTGGCGCCGATGGCCAGGATCGCCGGCTATCCCGTCGAGATCATCGACCCGCGCACCGCTTTCGCCACGCCGGAGCGCTTTCCCGATGTGGCGCTGCACGCCGAATGGCCGCAGGATGTGCTGGCGCGCCAGCCCCTCGACAGCTACACGGCGCTTGCCGCCGTCACCCACGACCCCAAGATCGACGATTTTGCATTGAAGGCAGCGCTCGACGCCAGGTGTTTCTATGTCGGCGCTCTCGGCAGCAGGAAGACGCACGCCAAGCGCGTGGAACGCCTGCTGGCGCTCGGTGCCAGCGCCGACCAGATCGCCCGCATCCATGCGCCGATCGGCCTCGATATCGGCGCGGCAAGTCCGGCCGAGATCGCCGTCGCGGTGCTGGCGCAGACCATCCACGCCTTCCGTTCGCGCGGCCTCGAAGCAAAAGGCGCCGTGGCGTGAAATTCGGTCCCGTTCCGATCGATGAG
>NZ_RZOJ01000831.1:0-490 GCF_003998845.1 Mesorhizobium sp. M4A.F.Ca.ET.022.05.2.1
CTCCCAGACCGGCACGCAGGCGGCCATCGCCAAATTGCCGGCCGAGGTGACGCTGGCGTTCGCGCCGCAAGGCAACAGCATCGGCCGCTGGATGCAGGCGGCGCGGCAGAGCGGGCACGAGATCGTCTTGCAGATCCCGCTCGAACCATTCGACTATCCCAACATCAATCCCGGCCGTAACACGCTGACTGTGGCGGCGAGCCCGGACGAGAACCTGAAAAGCCTGCACTGGGCGCTGTCGCGGACGACCAACTATACCGGCGTCATGAACTATATGGGGGCGCGGTTCTCGGCCGACGCGGCCGCGATGGCGCCGTTCATCGCCGAGCTCGGCAAGAGGGGTCTCGCCTATGTCGACGACGGCTCGTCGGCGCGCAGCCTGGCGCCGGACCTGGCGCTGAAGGACGGCGTGCCGTTCGTCGCCGGCGACACATCGATCGACGCGGTGCAGGATCGCGGCGCGATCCTGAAGAAGCTGGACGAGCTGGAA
>NZ_RZOJ01000832.1:0-469 GCF_003998845.1 Mesorhizobium sp. M4A.F.Ca.ET.022.05.2.1
GCCGACCAGTGTCGCTTTCAGCGTCACGCCGTCCGAGAAGTTCACCTCGATGTCGTCGGCGTCGGCGATGACGTGGTTGTTGGTCACCACGATGCCTTGCTCGGCATCGATGACGAAGCCGGAGCCCAGCGACTGCACCTTCTGGCCGCCGCCGCCCTTGTCGCCGCCGCGGTTCTTGAAGAAGTCGTCGAAGAAGTCCTGGAACGGCGAGCCCTCGGGCAATTGCGGCATCGGCGCCGCGCCGGGTCCCTCTGTGCCCTTTACCGTCTGCGAGGTCGAGATGTTGACGACGGCACCCAGCAGCCCCTGGGCAAGGTCGGCGACCGAAGCCGGTCCGTCGGCGGCGACGGTCGGTGTGACGGTGGACGGGACAACGAGGGTGCCGACGAGCAGCGCCGCTGCGCCGGCGACAAGCGTCCGCCTGGCCACGCGCAGAAGGGTGTTGGATGTCATCGAGGGCCTCCCGGTG
>NZ_RZOJ01000833.1:0-343 GCF_003998845.1 Mesorhizobium sp. M4A.F.Ca.ET.022.05.2.1
GGATCAGCGTGACGCCATCGGCCATGCGGATAGTCTCGTACCAGTCTGCTGCGTCGATGACCGGAAGAGTTCCCATTTCAGTCCGTCAAAACAATGATCTGGTCGGTATCGCACGAAACGGCAACCCTGTCGCCCGGCTGGACGGTAGCGGTCGCTGGCAGCTTGGCGATGAACTGCAGCGAGGGGTCTTCGACGGAGAGGGAAAGGACGCGCTTGAAACTGCCCTGGAAGACGACGTCGCTCACTTTCGCTATGCCGAGACTTGCGGTGCCGGCGGCTCCGCCGAGCATGAGATGCTCAGGCCGTATGGCCAAGGCGACAGCCGAGCCCACGAGACGCTCAT
>NZ_RZOJ01000834.1:0-445 GCF_003998845.1 Mesorhizobium sp. M4A.F.Ca.ET.022.05.2.1
GATGATGCCGAGATAGATCATCGCCGTCACCAGGCCGGCGGCATGGAGAAGCGGCAGCGCGCGCGGTTGATAGAGTGCCACCGCCAGCATAGCGGCAAGGAGCGCGGCGCCCGCCAGGGCATCGCCGGCAACTATGAAGGCCGGGTCGACCGAAAGCCCGAGCGCCGAAAGCCCGACGAAAATAGCGGGCGCGATCGACGGCCAGTCGAAACCGCCGGAGGATTCGGCTTCGGCACCGCGGGCGCCCAGCCAGACGAACGCGAGCACCGCCAGCGTCGCGGCATTGATGAACAGGATGGCCGACAGGTTCGCAGCGGGCGTGTTGGCCATGTAGAGGATGGTCCAGAGGCCGGTGCCGACGAAGGCCGCCGCGGCGAGCGCCTTCCAGTCGCGCAGGCGGGCAATCGCCGCGGTGGCGGCAAGCACGATCGCCAGATAGACGAAC
>NZ_RZOJ01000835.1:0-439 GCF_003998845.1 Mesorhizobium sp. M4A.F.Ca.ET.022.05.2.1
GTATTTGATGCCACGGAACGCCAACTCCTCGGGCGGTAGGTGCGCGTCGATGAGACGCTTGTGCTCCATCAGGGCCTTGTAGGGCCGGTAGGATGGGTCATAGCCGCCCTTGGCCATCGGATAGAGGTAGAGATCGGCGATCTGCAGCATTGGCGTGGCTTTAGTCCTGCCGCGCGGCTCCCCGCGCACGATGTCTTTGAACTCCTCGGCAGTTAACGACCCGTAGCTGGCGGAGTTGGCACCGTCGAACGGCATCCCCTGCGTCTTCAGGATCCGCGTGTAGGCTATCAGGTCACGGTCCTCGGCTTTGCCGGCCCTCTCGAAGAACACGCGCAGCTTGCGGTCCTGGCTGCGGGCATATTTGGCGGCGCGCTCGATCAGAATGCAGTAGGCCGCCTTGCACATAAACCACAGGCGGTCCTGATACCGGTCCCGATAG
>NZ_RZOJ01000836.1:0-438 GCF_003998845.1 Mesorhizobium sp. M4A.F.Ca.ET.022.05.2.1
AAATTGGTCCATGGTGGCCTCCATGAGAATCATTGACGGCGAAGAATCTATCGCCCGCAATTACCCCATGTCGGCATGCCGACAACGATCGGCACCAGCTTTGCCGGCACCGCCAAGACCTTTCAGGATTCGCTCGCCAACCAGGGGCTGCTGATCGGCGGCGCGATCCTGACCATCTATATCGTGCTCGGCATGCTCTACGAGAGCTTCATCCATCCGCTCACCATCCTCACCGGACTGCCGTCGGCGGTGCTCGGCGCGGTGGTCGCGCTGCGGTTCGCCGGCATGGATATTTCGGTGATCGCGGTGATCGGCATCCTGATGCTGATCGGCATCGTCAAGAAGAACGGCATCATGATGGTCGACGTGGCGCTGGAGCTCAGGCGCGAGGGCATGTCGGCGGTGGAGTCCATCCACAAGGCCTGCCTGATGCGTTTC
>NZ_RZOJ01000837.1:0-436 GCF_003998845.1 Mesorhizobium sp. M4A.F.Ca.ET.022.05.2.1
AATCGATAGCGCGTAGATCAGGAAACCACCGGCATGGCGGCCGACGAAGCTGGCGTCCGGCGGCGCCACCTTGGTGGTGACCCAGGCCAGGATCACCATGAAGAACAGGAACTGCAGCCCGCGCGTCGGCACGCCAAGCATGACATGCCCGCTCCCCGGCAGCGCGATCGCCGCGCCGAGCACGAGATACGGATTCGTCGGAGCAGGGGAGGCGGTTCTATCGGTCATGCGGCCTGCCGTTTGCGCTCGTTGATCGCATCGCGAAGCGCCGAGGCCGACTGCAGCAGCCTCTCGATCAGCGCCGGATCGAGCCTGACGTCGCCGAATGCGACCTGCCGGAACACGCCGTAGCGCGCTCGTTCGGCTTCGGCGAGCAACCAGACGATGCGCACGCCCTTCGGTGTGACCAGCAGTTCCTTGGCGCGTCCTTCAGCAA
>NZ_RZOJ01000838.1:0-370 GCF_003998845.1 Mesorhizobium sp. M4A.F.Ca.ET.022.05.2.1
CTACAACACGCTGCTCAACGCGATCATCGCCCGCGATATCGAGAGTGCGGTCGAATTCACCAAGCTGCTATTGATTGAGGAACAAAAGCTGCTTCTGCAGGAAGACTGAGCCTCGGTCAGTCCAATTCGGCAGCGATGCGCAGCTCTCCGGAGGCACTGGAATGACGCTGATCCCACATCAGCCCAAGCGCGCGCATTTCGTCGCGCAACCGGGCGCCGTGCCTCTGCAGCCAAGCCGGGACCGATCCAAAGGCTACAATACGCGCCTGGCCATTCGTAATGCGTACGACCGGCCAGTCGCCGATCAGGGCATTGTCATTCCCGAATAGCTCCGAGCCCGCCCATTGCGCCATCCCGAACGCATGTTCGC
>NZ_RZOJ01000839.1:0-433 GCF_003998845.1 Mesorhizobium sp. M4A.F.Ca.ET.022.05.2.1
TCTGGGAAGACCGCTATTCCTGCGCCTCCATCGCCGTGTCGAACTGACGGATGCGGGCCATCGGCTGCTCGGCCGATTGGTGAGAAGCTTCGACGATATCGACCGCGTGCTTTCCGAGCTCACGGCCTCGCCAGCCCAAGCCGTCGCGCGCGTCAGCGTCGAACCGTCGCTCGCCGCCGTGTGGCTGGTGCCACGGCTCAATCGCTTTCGCCAGTTGCGGCCTGATATCGACGTTTCCCTTGAAGTCGATCCACGGCCGATCGAGTTCCGCAGCGACCAGCCCGAGCTTGCCTTGCGTTTTAGCGCGCACGCCACGTCATGGCCGCGCAGCGAGGCCGAGCGCCTGGCCTCGACCGTCGATTCACCGGTCCTGTCGCCGGCGCTGCTTGCCGCCGGCCCTCCCCTGGAAAAGCCGATCGACCTTCGCCATTAC
>NZ_RZOJ01000083.1:0-18947 GCF_003998845.1 Mesorhizobium sp. M4A.F.Ca.ET.022.05.2.1
CGCCGGCAAGGGGCTGGAGATCGCCTGGCTCGCCGACAAGGTCGACGCCTTCTTCATCCATGTCCAGGGCGCGGCGCGGCTGAAGATGACCGACGGTCGGCTCTGCCGCGTTACCTATGCCGCCAAGTCCGGCCAGCGCTTCACCGGGCCCGGCAAGGTCCTGAGCGAGTTGGGCGAAATCCCGCTGGCCAAGGTGACGATGCAGTCGATCCGGGCCTGGTTCAGGGCGCACCCGGATCGCGTCGACGAGATCCTCTGGCAGAACCGCTCCTATATCTTCTTCCGCGAGGCGGCGGTCGACGATGCGGCGCTCGGCCCGATCGCCGCCGCCAAGGTGCCGCTGACGCCAGGCCGTTCGGTTGCCGTCGACCGGCTGCTGCACACATTCGGCACGCCCTTTTATATCGACGCGCCGACGCTCGCCGCTTTCGGCGACGGGCCGTTCCGGCGGCTGATGATCGCGCAGGACACCGGCTCGGCCATCACCGGCCCGGCGCGGGGTGACCTCTTTGCGGGCAGCGGCGCCGCCGCCGGCGAGATCGCCGGCGTCGTCCGCAACGCCGCCGATTTTTATGCGCTGATCCCGCGCCAGCTCGTTTCGAGGCCATTGCCATGACCCGCCGCATCGACCGGCTGAGCGAGGACGACCGCGTCCTGTGGAACCTGGTGGCGCGCACGGCCAAGCCGCTCAAGGGCAAGGCCGCCGTCGACGTCCCCGATTTCAGCGTCGAGCCGAAACCAGCGCCGGCGCCTATCCCCGTCAACGGCGCTCCACCCGTCGCGGCAAAGCCCAGGACGCAGCATGTCTCGCATGCGCTGGACGACCAGACCCTGAACAAGCTGTCGAAGGGCCGCTTGCCGATCGAAGGCCGCGTCGACCTGCACGGCATGACCCAGGACAAGGCCTATTCGCTGCTGTTTTCATTCCTGCACCGGGCGCATGCCGGCGGCATCCGCTATGTGCTGGTCATCACCGGCAAGGGCTCCTCGTCCGGCGGCGACGGCGTCTTGCGGCGTTCGGTTCCCGCCTGGCTGTCGACGCCCGCCTTCCGGCCGCTGGTCTCCAGCCACGACCATGCCGCGCGCAACCATGGCGGTTCCGGCGCGCTCTATGTCCGCTTGCGCCGGACCCGCACATGAAGACACGCGCATGAGAGCGCTGGCATGACCCCGTTCGGCGAGAAGCTGCGCGCGCTGCGCGCCGAGCGCGGCCTCAGCCAGAAGGCGATGGCCGAGGCGATCGGCGTCAGCGCCGCCTACCTGTCGGCGCTTGAACATGGCCGCCGCGGCGCGCCGACCTGGACGCTGATCCAGAAGATCATCGGCTATTTCAACGTCATCTGGGACGATGCCGAGGAACTCGCGCGCCTCGCCGAAGCCTCGCACCCGCGGGTCCGGATCGACACGTCTGGCCTGACGCCCGCCGCCACCGAGCTCGCCAATCTCCTGGCCGAAAACATCGAGAAACTGGATGAGGCCGAGCTTCGCCGGATCACGGCGTCGGTCCGCGCGGCACTGGGGCGGCGGACGTGATGCGCGGCGCGAGTTGCTCCGGCGCCGGCGTCCGCTTCACATGAGGCGATGCCCGCTGGCCGGTAGCCAGCGGGCATGCTGCGAGATCACTTCGCGCCGGTCTGCCCACCGCGACCGCCATGGTTGCCATGGTCGCCATGCTCGTGTCCGCCGCCCAGGCAGCTCGAGTCGCTGGTACCGCAACAACGGCCGCTCCACAGGTCGTTGGTCTTGGTTTCGGCGCAGCTGACGGTCTGGTCCGCCAGCGCGGATCCGGCCATGGACGTCACCGCGACAGCGGCGAGCAGGGCATTTCGCAAAAAGGCAGTCATTTGAAGTCTCCAGGGTTGGTTTCCGTACGCGGCTGTGTCGCCGGCAGCGACGGTTTGGTTCATGGAGACTGTGAAAAATTCTGGGAGGGTGGCGCGGGACGCGGCCAGCAAGTCTCATTTAACGTTGGCGCCGCCAACCTATGATGTAAAAGCAGCCAAGGGCGGGACCAGCCGCCTCAACGCTTGGAATGCAGACTCAATCGTCGGTTACTGCACCGCGCCGACCAGCACCTGCTGGCCGCCACGGATCGACACCCAGCGCCCGGTGTTGTCGATCGCCTGGCGCTTGAGGAAGCGGTAGCCGGTCTCGTCCCAGGCCTTGACCTTGTCGTTCAGATTGTCGAGCACATAGTCGCCCCTGTCGGTGCGCACGGTCAGCACCGCGTGGCCTTCACCATCGGGTTTGCGCACGACGGTGATCAGCAGATCGGCGAGCGACACACCCATGCGGTAGAGCTGGCGGCGCTTTTCCAGCACATAGTCCTCGCAGTCGCCGACGCCCTTGTCGGGATAGGCCCAGACTTCGTCCTTGCCGTAGATGTCGTAGTCGCTCATCGGCTTGACGGCGGCGTTGACCCGGGCGGTGATGCTGGCGAGCTTGCGCAGGAACGCATCGGTCATCTTGGCCGGCGCCAGATTGGCCGGCCGGATCGAGCATTCGCCGGGATTTGCCTTGCAGAAATCGTAGTGTCCGATCGGCTGAGAGGTTAGGCCGCCGGTCACCATCGCTCCCGCGGCGACTGCGGGCGCCGCCCACAATCCCGAAATCGCCAGCCCTGCGACCGCACACAAGCGCAGCGTCCGTGCCATCGGTGAGGAAATCATTGTCCCCGTTCGCCCTTGTTGTTAACGAAACGTTAAGGGCGATTTACAGTCCGTGTCAATTACGAGTCTGGCCTGATTGGCGGCATGGTTACTTCCGCGATCCTGACAGCGGCACTTGTGCAACAGGACGATCCGGGCGCGCTGAAGGCTGCCGTGACGGCGTCCCGAACTCCCCGCCTCGCTCAGCCCTTGGCCGAGCGCACAAGTCTTGGCTTCGCAGCAACGCGCGTCTGGCGGCCGTAGCTGGTGATGAAGTCGACGATGCGCGGCACGATCTCGGAGCGGAAGCGCGAGCCGTTGAAGACGCCGTAGTGGCCAACCGCCGGCTGCATGTAGTGGGCCTGCCGGTCGGCCGGGATGTTGACGCACAGATCGTGCGCGGCCTGGGTCTGGCCGAGGCCGGAAATGTCGTCGTTCTCGCCCTCGACCGTGAACAGGGCGACGTTGCGGATCGCCGAGGTGTCGACCGGATTGCCGCGATGCATCATCTCGCCCTTCGGCAAGGCATGGCGCACGAACACGGTGTCGACCGTCTGCAGGTAGAATTCGGCCGTCAGGTCCATCACCGCCAGATATTCGTCGTAGAAGTCGCGGTGCTTCTCGGCATTGTCGCCGTCATGCTTCACCAGGTGCATGAAGAAGTCCTTGTGAGCGATGATGTGGCGGTCGAGATTCATGCTCATGAAGCCCGAAAGCTGCAGGAAGCCGGGATAGACCTCGCGGCCGAAGCCGGGCACTGGCCACGGCGCCTGCATAATGACGTTGTCGCGGAACCAGCCGCTGCCCTTTTCCTCGGCGAGCAAATTGACCGCCGTCGGATTGCGGCGGGTGTCGATCGGCCCGCCCATCAGCGTCATCGTCGAGGGCACGAAGGGGTCGCCGCGCTTTTCCATCAGCGCCACCGCCGCCAGCACCGGCACCGAGGGCTGGCACACCGCCATCACATGGGTGTCGGGACCGAGCGCATGGAACATCTCGATGATGTAGTCGATATAGTCGTCGAGATCGAAGCTGCCGTCGGCAAGCGGCACCATGCGGGCATCGACCCAGTCGGTGATGTGCACGTCGGCATAAGGCAGCATCGCTTCCACCGTGCCGCGCAGCAGCGTCGCGTAGTGTCCCGACATCGGCGCCACGATAAGCAGCTTCGGATCGGGCTTGCGGCCGGCGGGAACGGCCCGCTCGAAACGGATCAGGTTGCAGAACGGCTTTGACCACACGGTCTTTTCGCTGACGTCGACGCTCTTCCAGTCGACCACGGTCTTGTCGAGGCCGAATTGCGGCTTGCCGTAGCGGCGCGTGGTGCGCTCGAACAGTTCGGCGGTTGCCGCCACCGAGCGGCCCCAAGGCGTGTGCGCGATCGGATTGAGCGGGTTGGTGTAGAACATCCGCACCGCGTCGGCATAGACGCGGGCTGGCTGCAGCGCGGCGTGGTTCAATTCGTAGAGCTGGTAGTACATCAAGGACCCCGCTGCTGCTTGCGACCCAAGAACGCGTGCAGCGCCGAGCCTCAAATGTCTCGCGGCGAGGTTAACAACATATTGTTGCGATGCAATACGTCATGTCGAATGATCAATGCTTCTTTCGACCAAGGCGTTGAGAATCCGCCTTGACGGGCGGCAGCCGGCTCACTGTGCGTTGCCGAAGTGTGTAGGAAACATGTCCGGCCCTCTTGCCGGACATGTCAGACATATCACACGCGCGCCATGCACACGGCGGTGTGGCCCGAGCCGATGAAGCCGAGCTGGTTGGCCGCGCCCTTCGAGAGATCGAGCACGCGCCCCTTGATGAACGGGCCGCGGTCGTTGATGCGAACCACGACGCTGCGACCGTTGTTCTTGTTGGTCACCTTGAGCTTGGTGCCGAAGGGCAAGGTGCGGTGCGCGGCGGTCAGCGCCGACGGGTTCATGCGTTCACCGGAAGCAGTGCGCGAGTGCAGCGCATACCAGGAGGCGCGGCCGCATTGGGCGGCGACGGAGGAGGTGGAGGCGCCGACCATCAGGCCGGCCGCTACCGTTACCGCGACAAGCGCGGTTTGCTTTGTCTTCATCATCTTTGGGGAATGGCTCCGTTTGGACAGACCCCAGCCGTTATGAAGCAATTAAGGCAGGAAATGCGGCCGTCATCTGGCGGTTCCATGGCAATGGCACACGTTTGGAGTCGCCGGGAAACAGTTTGTCATGAGTCTTCCCGCCTTGCGCGGCGTATTCTCGATGATCATTCGCGCCGGTCTTCTGGCCGTGTCTGGCTGGATCGGGCATCAATACGCAAGTACAGAGGGACACGATTGGATCGCTTCCTTCCGCTCTTTCATTGCTGCCGTGACTGAGTTGACGATCGACTTGCGAAGGGAATTCCACCGATGCGATTGATGCGGTTTGTGCTGGCCCTGATCGTGCTGGCGATCGGCCTGCTCTGGTCCCTTCAGGGCCTGGGTCTTGTCCGGGGAAGCTTCATGACCGGCCAGACGCAATGGCTCTATATCGGAATACTGACGATGCTGGTGGGATTGCTCGGGCTCGGCTGGGCGATCCGCTCGCGCATCTGAGCAGCCAGCATGGAACGAGCGCTGGCGATCCTTCTCGCATGAATCTTCGCGACGAGCCGAAGCCCATCCAGGATCCTCGGATCAGGCCCGAGGATGACGAACGCAGCGGGAGGAATTTCATTCCCCGTCTGGCCACTTGATTGGCACGGTCTATCTTCTTTCCGGCTGCGATCGGCTGGAAAAGACGCTAGGTTTTGACCAATGGAGCGCCTGACATGAGCGAGCACAGGAAAGCCGCACCCGCCAGTGCCCCGCCCGAGAGCACCCTCTCCCGCCTGCGTCCGCCCTATGCGTCGGTGCTCGACCTGATCGGCCAGACGCCCATCGTCGAGCTGACCAAGTTCGACACCGGCAAGTGCCGGCTGTTCATCAAGCTCGAAAGCCAGAATCCCGGCGGCTCGATCAAGGACCGCATCGCGCTGTCGATGATCGCCGCCGCCGAGCGGCAGGGCAAGCTCAGGCCCGGCGGCGCAATAGTCGAGGCGACCGCCGGCAATACCGGCCTTGGCCTTGCCCAGGTCGGCATCCCCAAGGGCTACCGCATAATCCTCGTCGTCCCCGACAAGATGTCGCGCGAGAAGATCCAGCATCTGCGCGCGCTCGGCGCCGAGGTGCGCATGACCCGTTCCGATGTCGGCAAGGGTCATCCCGAATATTATCAGGACATGGCCGAGAAGATCGCCGCCGAAACGCCCGGCGCCTTCTATGCCAACCAGTTCGCCAATCCGGCCAACCCGCTGGCGCACGAGACCACCACCGGCCCGGAAATCCTCGCCCAGCTCGACGGCGATGTCGACGCGGCGGTGGTCGGCGTCGGCTCCGGCGGCACGCTGACCGGGCTCGGCCGCTATTTCGCGAAACATTCGCCGAAGACCGAGATGGTGCTGGCCGACCCGGTCGGCTCGGTGCTGGCGCCGCTGATCAAGACCGGCAAGATGGAAGAGGCCGGCAGCTGGACCGTCGAAGGCATCGGCGAGGATTTCGTACCGCCCAATGCCGACCTGTCGCTGGTCAGGAAGGCCTATTCCATCCCCGACAAGCAGAGCATGCTGGCCGTGCGCGATCTCCTGTCCCGCGAGGGCATCCTCGCCGGCTCGTCCTCCGGCACGCTGTTGTCGGCCGCACTGCGCTACTGCCGCGAGCAGACGGTGCCCAAGCGCGTCGTCACCTTCGTCTGCGACAGCGGCAACAAGTACCTGTCGAAGGTCTTCGACGATTTCTGGCTGGCCGAGCAGGGCCTTGCCGAGCAGGAGCAGCATGGCGACTTGCGCGACCTCGTCATGCGCTCGCACCGCACCGGCGACACGGTCTGGGTCGGCCCGGAAGAAAGCCTGCTCAACGCCTACGGCCGCATGCGCCGTTCCGACGTCTCGCAACTGCCGGTGCTCGACAATGGCAAGCTGGTCGGCATCGTCGACGAGGGCGACATCCTGGCCAAGGTCGAGGGCCCCTATGACGGCCGCTGGGACCGTTTCAACGGCCCGGTGCGCACCGCCATGACCTCCAATCTGCACACGCTGCAGGCCAGCCAGACGCTCGATGCGCTGCTGCCTGTCTTCGACCGCAACGAGGTCGCCATCGTCTTCGATGGCGAGGAGTTCATCGGCCTGATAACCCGCATCGACCTGATCAACCATCTGAGGCGCCGCGCAAGATGACCGCACACGCAACACCGGGCAAGAACCGCCTGGCCTTTTCGACCCGCACCATCCATGGCGGCCAGAGCCACGACCCGACGACCGGCGCGGTGATGGTGCCGATCTACGCCACCTCCACCTACGGCCAGCAGTCGCCCGGCGTGCACAAGGGGTTTGAATATGCCCGCAGTCAGAATCCGACGCGCTTCGCCTTCGAGCGCGCGGTGGCCGATCTCGAAAGCGGCACCAGGGCCTTCGCCTTCGCTTCCGGCCTGGCGTCGATCTCGACCGTGCTGGAACTGCTCGACGCCGGCGACCACATCGTCGCCACCGACGACATCTATGGCGGCACCTTCCGGCTGCTGGAACGCGTGCGCAAGCGCTCGGCGAGCCTGCAGGTCTCCTTCGCCGACTTCACCGACCTTGCCGCGGTCGAAGCCGCGATCCGCCCGGAGACAAAGCTGCTCTGGGTCGAGACACCTACCAACCCGCTGCTGCGCATCGTCGACCTCGAAGCGGTCGCCGCGCTGGCGAAGCGCAGGCGCCTGCTCACAGTCGCCGACAACACTTTTTGCAGCCCCTACATCCAGCGGCCGCTGGAGCTCGGCATCGACATCGTCGTGCATTCGACGACGAAATACCTCAACGGCCATTCCGACATGGTCGGCGGCGTCGCGGTGGTCGGCGACGACAAGGATCTCGCCGACCGGCTGAAATTCCTGCAGAACGCCATCGGCGCCATCTCCGGCCCGTTCGACTCCTTTCTGGCGCTGCGTGGCATCAAGACACTGGCGCTTCGGATGGAGCGGCATTCGGCGAACGGCCTGAAGATCGCGCAATGGCTGGAGGCGCGGAAGGATGTCCGTCGCGTCATCTATCCTGGCCTCGCCAGCCATCCGCAGCACGAGATCGCAAAACGCCAGATGCACGCCTTCGGCGGCATGATCTCGGTCGATCTCGACCGCGACCTGGCGGGGACAAAGCGCTTCCTCGAACGCACGCAGCTGTTCACCCTGGCCGAAAGCCTCGGCGGCGTCGAGAGCCTGATCGAGCATCCCGCGCTGATGACGCACGGCTCGATCCCGGCGGAGAAGCGCGGCGCGATCGGGATATCGGATTCGCTGGTCAGGCTCTCGGCCGGGATTGAGGACGGCGATGATTTGATTGCGGATTTGGAGCAGGCGCTGAGGGGGTGAGGGTCTTGGGCGCAATCGTCGTGATCCTTCGCGCCCCCCTCTGTCCTGCCGGACATCTCCCCCACTTGGGGGGAGATTGGCAGTTCCGGCGCTCTGCTCGTCCTGCGACGTTGGCGATTGGCGAAAGGCCAGCGCACATCTGATCTCCCCCCAAGTGGGGGAGATGGCCGGCAGGCCAGAGGGGGGCGCTGTCCCGCCAGCATCTCGACATGCCTGCATTTGCAGACCGCCGCTTACCCTCTAGAGTGTAATACTCGCTTTGCGATCTCCGGAGGCGCCATGCGCGTGATCGTGCTGGGTGGCGGCGTGGTTGGCGTCACCACCGCCTATCAGCTGCAGAAGGACGGGCACGAGGTCGTCATCCTCGAGCGCCAGGCCCAGGTCGCCGCTGAGACCAGCTGGGGCAATGCCGGTATGATCGCGCCCGGCCATTCCTTCGTCTGGTCGTCGCCGAAGGCGCCGATGATCCTGCTGAAATCGCTGGTGCTGAAGGACCAGGCGCTGCGCTTCAGGCTGTCGGCCGATCCCAGGCTTTACACATGGTCGTGGCTATTCCTGATGGAATGCACAGCCGAGAAAGCCAGGCGCAACACGCTGCTCAAGCATCGCCTTGCCGCCTATTCGCAGAGTGTCCTGCACCAGGTCCTCGCCGACGAGGCGATCGACTATGATCGCAACGACCGCGGCATCCTGTATTTCCATCGCAGCCAGCAGGCGCTCGACAAGGGCGTCGAGCACATGAAGCTGCTGGAGTCCGACGGGCAGGAGATCACGCTGCTGGATCGCGAGGGCGTCGTGGCACTCGATCCGTCGCTGGCCTCGGCGCGGGAAAAGATCGCCGGCGGCATCTATTGCCCGACCGACGAGACCGGCGACCCGGCGAAGTTCACCCGGGCACTGGCGGCGAAGATCGCCGGGCGCGGCGGCGAAATCCACACCGGCACCACCATCACCGGCATCGAGACTTCCGGAGGCGGCGTCGCGCAGGTGCAGACCGACAAGGGAAGCTTCAGGGGCGATGCCTATGTGCTGGCGCTCGGCTCCTACAGCCCGCTGATCGCGAAAACCATCGGCATCAGCCTGCCGATCTATCCGATCAAGGGCTATTCGCTGACCATTCCCGTCGGCAACCGGCCGGCACCGCCGACCATCGCGTCCGTCGACGAGCACAATCTGGTCGCCATCTCGCGCTTCGGCGACCGCCTGCGCGTTACCGCCACGGCCGAATTCGCCGGCTACGACACCGGCCACAGACCGGCCGACTTCGCCTTCATGAAAGGCGTGACCGAGGAGCTCTACCCGGAAGGCGCCGATTACGACCGCGCAGAGATGTGGGCGGGCCTCAGGCCGATGACGCCGAACAACCTGCCGGAGTTCGGACAGCAGCGGCTGCGCAACCTCTACCTCAACACCGGGCACGGCCATATCGGCTGGACCATGTCGCACGGCTCGGCCCGCATCACCGCCGACCTGATCGGCGGGCGCCGGCCGGCGATTTCGATGGATGGACTTTTGAACTGAGAGCAGGATCGATCCCGCTCTGACAAGAAAGGGAACGCCATGTCCGCCAACCTTGCCGCCGCGCCCCTCGCCGCTTCGGAACCTGTCGATCTCGGCGTTCTGCCCTCGGAGATCGACGGCGGCCTCGCTTCGCGCGCGGCGATCGGGCTTGCGATCCTCGCCACCGACCAGACGCTGGAGCACGAGTTCCGCGCGCTGGTGCGCATTCCCGGCGTCGCCTTCTACGAGGCGCGTCTCTTCAACGACAACGACATCACGCCGGAAACGCTGCGCGCCATCGGCCCGCGCATCGCGCCGACCGTCGACCTGATCCTGCCCAGCATCCCGCTCGACGTCGTCGGCTTCGGCTGCACCTCGGCGACCATGACGCTGGGCGAGGAAGCCGTGTTCGCCGAGATCCGCAAGGCGCGGCCCGGCGTCGCCTGCACCACGCCGGTCACCGGCGCGCTCGCCGCCTTCAAGGCGCTCGGCGCCAGGGGCATCGGCCTGCTGACGCCTTACGCGCCCGAGATCAACCGGGGCCTGGTCGCCTATTTCACCGGCCGGGGCCTCGACATCGCCGCTGTCGCCACCTTCGACCGGCGCGACGACCGCGAGGCCGCCCGCATCTCTCGCCTCGATCGAGGCGGCGGCCGAGCGCATGGCCGCGGTGCCCGGCGTGGACGCGATCTTCATCTCCTGCACCAGCCTGCGCGTCGCCGAGGCCGTTGCGGCGCTGGAGCAGCGCATCGGCATTCCCGTCACCTCGTCCAACCACGCCATGGCCTGGCACTGCCTGCGGCTTGCCGGCATCGACGACGTGGTGCCGGCCGGAGGCAGGCTGTTTGCCCTGCCGATCAGTTGATCCGGTTGGCCGAGCTGAGCATTGGCGCCAACAGCGTGCAGCGGTCTTGTCGACACGAACTTTCGCGCCGCGGCAGACCGTTCGAAATTCGCGAGTTAACGGATTCGGAAGGGGTTGTTTAACGCTTCGCTACTATCTCCCGCCTCGGGAGGCAGGACAGAGTGAGCGCGATGAACGACGACCCCGAAAAACGCAACGAATGGCGCGCCATTTTCTACGTCCAGGCGCGTGTCGCCATGCTGTTTGTCCCGATCATCGTCAGCCTTCTGATCATCGGCGCGCTCGCCGGCAACAACCGCGATCCCGGCGCCCTCGACCGCACCGTCACCAGTTCGGTGAAGTAGGGCGGTTTCGTCGCGAGATTGTTATTCATCCTTCCAAGGCAGAGGGCGTTCATCGTTTTGCGCAATCTCTCGTTGGGCTTCGGAGGCGCATCAAGCTGGACGTCAAACTGAGCGTAGGCTGCTGGCGTGACCGTGATTAGCGTTCGCTCAATCACCTCTCTCGGCTCGATGCGAGCGACGGACAGGCTCTTGCGGGCTTTGTCTGGAAGCTTGGCCTTCATCACGTCATTAAACCGCCATCGACATGTTCCGCCACCTTGGCCGGCGCAAAAAACTCAACAAACTTCGGGATCGGCCCGTTCTGCGGCGTCGTGCGGTCGCCGAGGTCGATGAACACCTCGTCGACATAGCACCATGCCCAGCCTTCCGGCGGGTCGTAGCCCTCGATGACCGGATGGCTGGTGGCGTGGAAATGCTTGGTGGCGTGGCGGTTGGGCGAGTCGTCGCAGCAGCCGACATGGCCGCAGGTGCGGCAGAGCCTGAGATGCACCCACCACGATCCGCTCTTCAGGCATTCCTCGCAGCCGAGCGCGCTCGGCGTGACGTCCTTGATGTCGCTCGTGTGCCGGCATTCGTCCATTACGATCTCCTCGCCGGTTCGGATTGAACGCCGCCGCCGTTCTGCGCAAGATAGGCATGCAGCGCCGCCACCACCTGGGCGCCCTCGCCGACGGCGGCGGCGACGCGCTTGATCGAGCCGCAGCGAACGTCGCCGATGGCAAACACGCCACTGCGGCTCGTCTCCATCAGGCCATGTCGCGGCGCTACCTCCGCTCCGGTGCGGACAAAACCCTTGGCGTCGAGCGCCACGTTGCATTTCGCCAGCCAGTCCGTGTTGGGGTCGGCGCCGATGAACAGGAAGAGATGGCGGATCGGCCGCGTCGTCTCGGCGCCGGTCGCTCGGTTGCGCCAGCGCACCCGCTCGAGGTTGCTCTGGCGACCTTCCAGCGCAACGATTTCGGTCTCGGGCAGCACTTCGATGTTCGGCTGCGCCTGGATGCGCTCGACCAGATAGCGCGACATGGTCTCGTGGAGGCTGCCGCGGCGCGCCAGCAGCGTCACCTTGCCCACCTGGCTGGCCAGGAAGACCGCCGCCTGGCCGGCCGAATTGCCGGCGCCGACCAGCGCCACCTCCTGATCCCGGCAAAGCCGCGCCTCGATCGGCGACGCCCAATAGTGCACCGACGTGCCCTCGAACTGCGCCAGATTGGCGACATCGAGGCGGCGGTAGCGCGCCCCGCTGGCGATCACCACCGTGCGCGTGTGCACCGTCTCGCCATCGCCGACATCGAGCCTGTAGCCGGACAGGTTGCTGTCGCCGCTGAGCAGCTTTGCCTCGTCGGGGATCACCATTTCGACGCCGAACTTCTGCGCCTGGTTGTAGGCACGCGCCATCAGCGCCATGCCGGTGATGCCGGTCGGGAAGCCGAGATAGTTCTCGATGCGCGCCGACGCCCCCGCCTGCCCGCCGAAGGCGCGGCAGTCGAGCACGATCGTCGACAGCCCTTCGGAGGCTGCGTAGACCGCAGCCGCCAGTCCCGCCGGCTCGGCGCCGACGATCGCCACGTCGTAGACCTTGCTGGCATCGACGGGCCGCAGCAGGCCGACGCAGCGGGCGAGGTCGCTTTCGCCCGGATTGTGCAGCCAGCTTGCCATTGGGACAGAGCACGATCGGCAAATGATGGGGATCGACATGGAAACGCTCGGTCAGCGTCCTGGCGCAGGGATCGGTGTCGGAATCGAGCGCGCGGTGCGGCAGGCCGCTGCGGGTGAGGAAGCCCTGCAGCCTCAGCACGTCGCCATTGCCGGAAGGGCCGATGATGATCGGTCCGCTGATGCCGCTTTCCAGGAGGCCGACGCGGCGCAGGATCAGCGCCCGCATGATCCGCTCGCCGAGGTTGGCCTCCTGCACCATCAGGTCGCGCAGCCGCTGCGAGGGGATGACGAAGGCTTCGACAGGCTCGGTGGCTTCAGCATTGACCAGCGACGGCCGGCTCGAAAGCTGCGCCAGCTCGCCGATGAAGTTGCCGGCGCCGTAGGAGATGATCGCCTCGCGCGGCCCGAGCCCGCCGGCCTGCGTGATCTCGACCTTGCCGGACAGGATGAGGATCAGGCCGGGCGACACCGTGCCCGCGACCACGATAGGCTCGCCGGCGGCATAGGTTCTGGTGGCACGCCAAAGCGGCGCATCCGTTCGATGTCCGCATCGGCCAGGACGGGAAACATCTGGTCGCGACGGGCAGCGATGGTCGGGCTGACGGGAGGAGCCATGGGATCGACCGTAGCGCCGCGGTCGCCGGGTTTGAAGCGGTTTGTTCGGCACCTGGCCGCGAGGGGAGGTTGGTCGCTATGCTTTCATCTATCCGAGCGACGTCGCCAGCTTGCGCAACGCGCCTTGCGGATCGTCCGTGATCACGGAGCCATGCGAGACAAGGATGCGCTTGAGCGCCGGTTGTTCTGACCATCGTCTCAACTGCGCTGCGAGTGCCGCCTTGTCGCCGACCAACGTCAGCTTGACCGGCAAGGGTATATGCGGCTCATCACCGGCAAATCCCATCATTCGCAACGCCCAGCCTGTAAAGCCGGATGCGTCGCGGATGTTGCCGACGAGATCGTTGAGCACGAGCGTCGTGCCGTTTGGTCCGTCAACTTGCAGCGCCGCTTCGCGCTCGCCGGTGCCGGGAACCGTGAGGAGCGTGACGTCGGGATCGCCAAAGTCGCCGCGTGTCCCATCGACATGTACCGCCTTCCCGACGCTGTCGAGCGCGCCCGGCGGTGCAATCACCTGAAGGCCGGGATAGCGGTTCTTCCAGGGCTTTGCATCGAGCCGGTGATGATTATTCGGGACGATCAGGAAGGCCGGCTGGCCGAAGGCCTCGATCGCGTGCATCTGCTCGTCATCAAGCGCGATGGCGCTGAAGATGACGAGCCGTTGATCGCGCAATCGCACCACAGTCATGCGCCGTTTCATGTTGCCGACGGGCATCGGTATGTCGCCGGTCACCGTCAGAATATTGTCGTCGACAGAAGTGAGCCTGCCATGCGGCAGAACCTTCCATTCCTTGAATGGCTTGGGCATCACGGAACCTCGGGTTGACCGGCAAGATAGGAACGGTTCAACTCGAGTCGAGTTGCAGGGCACAAAAAAGCCCGGAAAATCCGGGCTCTTTGCTCATCGCTTCAGATCGTCTGAAACGGGAATTTGGTGCCCAGAAGAGGACTCGAACCTCCACTCCTTGCGGAACACGGACCTGAACCGTGCGCGTCTACCAATTCCGCCATCTGGGCTGGTGCGGGCTCATGTAAGCGGGCGAGCGATGTGTGTCAACGCGCTTTTTTGCCGATATCGGTGCTGCCCCTCATCGCCCTGCCGGGCACTTCTCCCCGTATAGTGACGGGGGGAAGGGGCCGGCCGCATCGTCGGCGCCTTTCTTGTAACGGTGACGATTGACGAAATCGGCGACGACCGCGCCCTCTCCCCGTCACTATACGGGGAGAGGATGAGACTCGCTCCCGTCGCCGTTGGAAGAAAGGTCAGCCTTCCAGCACTTCCTTCGACGCCACCGTCGAATCGGCGTTGAGCGTGTAGATCACCGGCACGCCGGTGCCGAGCTCGAGCTTGACGATCTCCTCGCCGCTCTTGCCGTCCAGCGCCATGATCAGCGCGCGCAGCGAATTGCCGTGCGCGGCCACCAGCACTGTTTCGCCGCGCAGCACATGCGGCTGCAGGTCGTGCAGATAATAGGGCCAGACGCGCGCGCCGGTGTCCTTGAGGCTTTCGCCGCCGGGCGGCGACACATCGTAGGAGCGGCGCCAGATATGCACCTGCTCCTCGCCCCATTTCTTGCGCGCGTCGTCCTTGTTGAGACCGGAGAGGTCGCCATAGTCGCGCTCGTTCAGCGCCTGGTCGCGGATGGTCTCCAACTCGCTCTGGCCGACGGCGTCGAGGATGTGCTGGCAGGTCTTCTGCGCCCGGATCAGCGCCGAGGTGAAGGCGATGTCGAATTTCAGACCGCGCGCCTTGAGCTTCTGGCCGGCGGCCTTGGCCTCGGCATGGCCCTGCTCGGTGAGGTCGACGTCGCGCCAGCCGGTGAACAGGTTCTTCAGGTTCCATTCGCTCTGGCCGTGGCGCACGAGCACGAGGGTTCTCGACATGTTTGCTCCTTCGAAGGACAAAATATTGCAGAGGCCGCTTCAGCTCAGGCCGAGCACGTCCCGCATTGAGTAGAGACCAGGCTTCCTCGCCCGGGCCCAGAGTGCTGCTTTTACGGCGCCGCGCGCGAAGATCGCCCGGTCCTCGGCATGGTGGGATAACGTGATGCGCTCGCCCGTGCCGGCCAGGATCACGCTGTGATCGCCGACCACCGAGCCGCCGCGCAGCGCGGCGAAGCCGATCGTGCCCGGCTTGCGCACGCCGGTATGGCCGTCGCGCACGCGCACATCGTTGCCGGTGAGCGGGATGTCGCGGCCGGCCGCCGCCGCTTCACCGAGCAGAAGCGCCGTTCCCGACGGCGCGTCGACTTTGTGGCGGTGGTGCATTTCCAGGATCTCGATGTCGAAATCGTCGGCGTCGAGCGCCCGCGCCGCCTGCTCAACCAGCACCGCCAGCAGATTGACGCCGAGGCTCATATTGCCTGACTTGACGATCGTCGCATGTCGCGCCGCCGCCGCGATTTTCGCATTGTCGTCCGCCGAGCAGCCGGTGGTGCCGATGACATGGACGATGCGCGCCTGCGCCGCGTAGCCGGCGAATTCGACGGTCGCGGCGGGCGCGGTGAAATCGAGCACGCCGTCGGCCTTGGCGAAGGCCGGCAACGGATCGTCCGATATCGGCACGTTGATGATACCGATGCCGGCAAGCTCGCCGGCATCCTTGCCGAGATAGGGCGAGCCTGGCCGCTCGACCGCGCCGGCGACGCGCGCCCCCGGCATCGTGTGAATGGCGCGGATCAGCGTCTGGCCCATGCGGCCTGCCGCGCCCACCACCACCAGGCCCATATCCCCCGTTTCGCTCATGCCTGTCTCCCCACCACCTTCTTCGCGCGGCTGCGCTGGACTGGAGTTTGGATTGGCTTGGCGTCGTCGACAAGCCCCAGCCCTTTCTTGCCCTGCACCCGGTGGAAGCGGGCATAGACGCTGTGCGGGTCGGCCATCAGCGAGGCATGCGTGCCTTCCTCTACCAGCCGGCCCTCCTCCAGCACGATGATGTGGTCGGCATTGACCACCGTCGACAGCCGGTGCGCGATGACGATCGTCGTGCACCCTTCCATGACATGGGTCAGCGCCTCCTGGACGCGCGCTTCGGCCTCATTGTCGAGCGCCGAGGTCGCCTCGTCGAGCAGCAGGATCGGCGCCTGGCGCACGATGGCGCGGGCGATCGAGACGCGCTGGCGCTGGCCGCCCGACAGCGTCACGCCGTTCTCGCCGACTGGCGTGTCATAGCCTTGCGGCTGCTGGCGGATGAAGTCATCCGCCGCCGCCTGCTTTGCCGCCCATTCGATCTCGGCGTCGCTGGCTGAAAGCCGTCCATAGCGGATGTTGTCGCGGATCGTGCCCTCGAACAGGTAGGGCGCCTGCGAGACATAGGCGATCGATTGGCGCAGCGACTGCTTGGTCACCTTCGAAATGTCCTGGCCATCGACCTCGATGCTGCCGGCCTCGACATCGTAGAAGCGCTGCAGCAGCGCCACCAGCGTCGATTTGCCGGCGCCGGATGCGCCGACGATGGCCGTCACCTTGCCGGCGGCGGCGGTAAAGCTCAATTCCTTAAGCACCGGCGCGTCGGCGGCATAGCGGAACGAGACATTGTGGAAACGCACCTCGCCGCTGGTGATCCTCACTTCGACCGCGCCCGGCGCGTCGCCCTGCTGTGGCTGCTGGTCGAGCAGCTCGTAGATCATGCGCGCGTTGACCAGCGACCGCTCCATGCCAACCTGCATGCGCGCCAGGCGGCGAGCCGGATCATAGGCCAGGATCAGCGCCGTGATGAAGGAAAAGACCGCGCCCGGTGGCTGTCCGAGCACCAGCGCCCGGTAGCCGGAATAGGCGATGACGCCGGTGACGGCGAGGCCGGCCAACATGTCGGAAATCGGCGTCAGCCGCTCCGAGACGCGGGCGATCTTGTTGCCCCGCTGCTCGGCACTCTCGGCGAGCTTGCCGATGCGGCGCGCCAGTTCCCCCTCCATGGTGAACGCCTTGACGATGGCTATGCCTTGCGTCGCCTCCTGCATGGCGCCGATCAGCCGCGAGTTGATCTGCACGGATTCGCGCGCGATGCGGCGCACGCGGCGCATCAGATAGACGACGGTGTAGATCAGCGGCGGTCCGATCAGCAGCGACGAGAGCGATAGCAGCGGATCCTGGTAGATCATGACGGCGATGAGGCCGACCAGCGTCACCCCGTCGCGCGCGATCGAGGTCAGCGTCATCGACAGCAGGTCGCGGATGCCGTTGATATTCTCGTTGACCTGCGCAGCGAGCTGGCCCGAACGCGTGTCGTTGAAGAAACCGACGCCAAGCTTCATCAGATGGTCGAAGACGCGCTTCTGGTAGCGCGCCACCAGATTGTTGCCGATCCGGGCCAGCGTCACCGCCTGGCCATAGGTGGCGAGCCCGCGCAGCATGAAGGAGCCCATGATCCCGGCGCAGATCAGCACGATCAGATCGCTGCGCCGCTCATAGAAGATCTGGTTGACGACCGGGCTCATCACCCAGGCGGTGAAGGCCGTCGTTGCCGATACTGTCAGCAGGCAGAGAGTGGCGAAGATATAGGCCGAGCGGTATTCACGGCCGTTTTCGGCAATGATGCGGCGCAGCACCGCCCAGGTCTCGCCGGGCCGGGCCGTCGCTTGGTGTTGAAGCTGGTTCAAATCGAGGGTCGTTCCGTGGTTCCGCCTGGAAATTCGGCACCCCTCTTAGCGTTCCCGTCGCGGCTTGCCTATGGCGAAACTTCGTCGCGGCGCGATTCGCGATCCGACAACTAGGGCGCGAAGCGCTACAGCCGCCAGCGCCGCCCCGCCGTCTGCACGCCGAACAGCGAGGGGTTCCTGGCATAGGCAGCGAGGCCGAGCAGCGCCGCCAGCGGGTGGGTGATGACATAGACGGGCATCGCCCGCATCAGCGCGCTGTGTGGCGCCTTGTCTTCGAAGGCCGAGCGGAAATTGCCCGCTTTCAGCGCCGGCACGATCTTCTGCGCGATGCCGCCGGTGAGGAAGACGCCGCCGCGGCTCATGAACACCAGCGCGAGGTCGCCGGCGGTGCGGCCGAGGCAGGTGACGAACATCGACAGCGCTTCCTCCGCCACTGGGTCGGACTTCGCCAGCGCCGCGCCGGTGATCTCGGCCGGCGCGCTGAAGGGCGCCGGCTTGCCGTCGGCCTTGGCCACCGCGCGGTAGACATTGACCAGGCCGCGTCCGCACAGGATCTGTTCGCCGGAAACGCGACCCTCGAGCCGCTCTATATGCTGGAAAACCTGGAAATCGCGCGGCGAGCGCGGGCCGATATCCATGTGCCCGCCTTCGCCCGGCACCGGTATCCAGTGGTTGAGTGCATAGATCAGCCCGGCGACGCCGAGCCCGGTGCCGGGCCCGAGCACGACGCGGCTGGCGTTCGGCTCCGGCGCGCCGCCGCCGATCTTCTCCATATGCTCCTCGCCGAGCGCGACGACGGCCAGCGCCTGCGCCTCGAAGTCGTTGAGCACGACGACCTCGCTCAAGCCCAGATTGGCGAACATCTGCTTCGGTTTCACCACCCAGGGGCAATTGGTGAGTGGGATCTCGTCGCCGTCGACCGGCCCGGCGATCGCCAGCACGGCCGAATTCGGCCGCACCGAGGAGCGGTCGAGCACCGCCGCCTGGATCGCCTCGTCGATGGTGTTGAAGCTGGCCGTCTGGACGATCTGCGGCTCGGTTGGCTCCGAATTGGCGTCGAGCACGATCGAGAAGCGCGCATTGGTGCCGCCGATGTCGCCGATCAGGACCGGAAACCGCAGCGTTGTCTCGTCTTCACCTGCCATGCTGTTGTTCGTCCCCGTTCCGGCAGTCTGCCGTTTGTCTCTTCGTTGAACTAGCGCATGGGCTTGCAAAGGGAAAGCCGCTTCGCGTCAGCTTGAATTTCGTCCTTTTCAGCGTTGGCGCTGCCCCTCACCTGCCTGCGGGCACCTCTCCCCGTATAGTGACGGGGAGAGGGA
>NZ_RZOJ01000840.1:0-427 GCF_003998845.1 Mesorhizobium sp. M4A.F.Ca.ET.022.05.2.1
CTCCAGGGCGTGGGCGCATTCGTGGGCCGGATCTATCCGACCACCTATTTCGTGACGATCTCGCGCGGCGTCTTTTCCAAGGCGCTCAGCTTTGCCGACCTGTCGGGCGCGTTCGTGCCGATGCTCGTCGCCATTCCGGTGCTGCTCGGCCTTGGAGCGGCGTTCTTGAAAAAACAGGCCCGCTGATGCGCATCGCCAACATATACAATCTCGGCATAAAGGAACTGCGCGGTCTCATGCGGGACCCGATGATGCTCGTGCTGATCGTCTATGCCTTCACCGCCGCCACCTACACCGCCTCGAAGGCGATGCCCGAGACGCTCAATCACGCTCCGATCGCCATCGTCGATGAGGATCAGTCGCCGGTCTCGTCGCGCATCGTCACGGCATTTTATCCGCCCTACTTCACCGCGCCTCTGCTCATCTC
>NZ_RZOJ01000841.1:0-427 GCF_003998845.1 Mesorhizobium sp. M4A.F.Ca.ET.022.05.2.1
CGATAATGTCCTGGTTGATCAGGCGCACGCAGCCCGACGACATCGCCTGGCCGATGCTCCACCATTCGGGCGAGCCGTGGATGCGGTAGCCGGTGTCCTTGCCGTCCTGATAGATGTAGAGCGCGCGCGCGCCGAGCGGGTTGGTCAGGCCGCCGGGCTGGCCGCCCTGCCACTTCACCAGTTCGGGCTTGCGCTGGATCATCTCCGGCGGCGGGGTCCAGGTCGGCCATTCCCTGCCGTACTGGATGTTGGCGCGGCCGGACCAGCGGAAGCCGTCCTTGCCGATGCCGACGCCGTAGCGGATGGCATCGCCGCCCGGCTGCACGAGATAGAGCATGCGCTCCTTGAGGTGGACGACGATGGTGCCGGGCGCCTCGCCGGTCGTGTCGACGACGATCTGGCGGCGGAATTCCGGCTTGACCTTGAG
>NZ_RZOJ01000842.1:0-422 GCF_003998845.1 Mesorhizobium sp. M4A.F.Ca.ET.022.05.2.1
GTCTGGCAGCGGCTGATGGTCTACGCGCACCAGAATATCGACCTGAAGCCGATCCCCGGCCTCGATCACCCGTTCGTCGATCCGGAAGTCGCGGCCAAGGCCGAGGAGGCCGCCCAGAAGAATGCCGAGGAGGCCGCAGCGCAGGCCCAGGCCGAGCGGCCGCCGGTGCTCTCCGGCCAGACCACACAGACGCTGCGCGAGATGACCAAGGCGTTCCAGACAGCCCCTGTGCTCGACGCGCCCAAGGCGCCGGAGACGCTGTCGGCGCTCTGAGCGTCCCATTCAGCGTCCGCCTATCCACCGGCGCGACTTGCCACGAGGCCCCTGCCCGCGATATCCCCGAGCGGCAAGTTCTCCTGTTTTGGCTGTTCATGCTCAAGACCGCTTTCCTGACGCTACTTTCGCTTGCCATTGCCGTCTGC
>NZ_RZOJ01000843.1:0-421 GCF_003998845.1 Mesorhizobium sp. M4A.F.Ca.ET.022.05.2.1
GATCGTGGCGATGCACCGGATGAAGACCGGAGCGCTAGTGCGCGCGTCCGTTCGGATGGGCGCGCTATGCGCCATCGCGGAGGATGCCGCGCACGCTGCGCTGTACTGTGCGCTTGATCGCTACACCGCCTGTTTCGGCCTGGCGTTGCAGGTGGTCGACGACATTCTCGACGCGACAGCGGATACCGCGACGCTGGGCAAGACCCCCGGCAAGGACGCGGCGGCGCAGAAGCCGACCTGCGCGTCGATCATGGGGCTGCAGGCAGCGCGCCAGTTCGCGCTGGATTTGTTGCGCGACGCCGGAGAGGCCATCGCCCCGCTGGGGCCGCGTGCGGAACGGTTGGCGCAGATGCTGCAGCGGGCCAACGCGTATCTGTTCAAGCACGCGCGATGCGCATGAGGGCGCCCGTCCGCATGGAGT
>NZ_RZOJ01000844.1:0-419 GCF_003998845.1 Mesorhizobium sp. M4A.F.Ca.ET.022.05.2.1
GCTTGAGCGCCGCCGCCAGATCGGCAAACAGGTCCTGCTTCTGCCAGCCGTCGAGATGATGGATGGCGAGCGAGGAGACGACCGCATGCGGCGGCTCGGCAAAGCGCCGCCAGCCGCTCTGCGCCAGTTCGAACGCGGCAGTGGCCAGGCGCCCGGCATGGTCGCGGCAGGTGGCCTGCGTCTGCTCCAGCATTTGCGCCGAGCCGTCGAGCGCCAGGACATGGCAGTCGGCAAAGCGCTCCAGCAGCGCGCGGCTGAGCAGCCCCTCGCCGGAGCACAGCTCGACCAGCAGGCCACCCGGCGCGGGTTGCGGAATGAGGTCAGCGATGATCCCGATCTGGCGCTCGCGGTCCGGCACGAAATAACGCCCGTTGTGCAGAAAGCCGCGAGAATGGTTCTCGTCCCAATGTGCCGTGCCG
>NZ_RZOJ01000845.1:0-417 GCF_003998845.1 Mesorhizobium sp. M4A.F.Ca.ET.022.05.2.1
GGTCTGACCGCTCAGGCAGATCAATAAGGCAACCCGACGTAATTCTCGGCAAGCGCCGTCGATGCCGCTCTGGAATGCACCAGGTAATCGAGCTCGGCTTCCTGGATGCGCTGGCCGAACTCCCCCGTCTCGGGGAAGCGATGCAGGATCGTCGTCATCCACCAGGAAAAGCGCACCGCTTTCCACACGCGCGCCAACGCCTTGGCCGAATAGGCGTCGAGCCCGGCCTCCGACCTCTCGCGGTAGAATTCACGAAGCCCGGCAAACAGATAGCCCACGTCGCTGGCAGCGAGGTTCAGGCCCTTCGCGCCGGTCGGCGGCACGATATGCGCAGCATCGCCGACCAGGAACAGTTTTCCGAAGCGCATCGGCTCGGCGACGAAGGAACGCAGCGGCGCGATCGACTTCTCGAAGGAC
>NZ_RZOJ01000846.1:0-412 GCF_003998845.1 Mesorhizobium sp. M4A.F.Ca.ET.022.05.2.1
CGCCTATGTCGCGCCCTATGTGGCCGCCAAGCATGGCGTCGTCGGGCTGATGCGCGCCTTGGCCGCCGAGACCGCCAAGTCAGGCGTGACGGTCAACGCCGTCTGTCCCGGTTTTGTCGAAACCTACATGCTGGAAGAATCCGTCCAACGCATCGTGGAAAAGACCGGGCGGTCGGCAGCGGAAGCAAGGCAGAGCCTGTCGGCGACGAACCCGCAGGGACGCTTCATCCAGCCGGACGAGGTCGCAGACGCGGTGCTGTGGCTGTGCAGCGATGCGGCGCGATCGATCACCGGACAGGCAATCTCCATTTCCGGAGGCGAGACATGGTAGCGGGACCGACCTCCACCGGGCCGGGCAAGGAGAGGCTGCGGTTGTGGATCAGGCTGCTGCGCGCCTCGCGCACCATCGAGG
>NZ_RZOJ01000847.1:0-412 GCF_003998845.1 Mesorhizobium sp. M4A.F.Ca.ET.022.05.2.1
ACGCTGCAGACGCTGCTCGACCGCAACGACATCACCCATATCGATGCCTTCCTCGTCGACTGCGAGGGCGCGGACTGGATTGTGTTCGACCAACTCGACCTCAAGCGCTACCGCCCCGGCATGATCAAGATCGAAGTCGGCGCGCTGCCGGCGGCCGAGATCGGCCAGGTCGTGGTCAAGCTGAAGACCGCCGGCTACCAGGTCGGCTTCCAGGCCGAGGACATCTGGGCTTTCGCCTGACCGAAATGGGCTTTGACAACGAGCATGTGTGCCGGGTCGCGCCGCACCTGCGGCGTGTCGCAAACAGGCGGTAGCCCGATCATCGTCCTCTGCATATTGTGCCCCATTCGAACGGGCGCCGACGCGCCCGCTTTACCACTTTGGAGTCACGGGCAATGGCAGGGTTTCCGGA
>NZ_RZOJ01000848.1:0-407 GCF_003998845.1 Mesorhizobium sp. M4A.F.Ca.ET.022.05.2.1
GACGCTGGGGCTGGCGCTCGTCCAGCTGGCGCACGCGATGCTGTCGGCGCAGCTCAAGGCGCCGAGCCGCAGCGTCGCGGCGCGCAACAGCGCGCTTGCCTCGCAGATGCTGCATCTGGTGCATGCCGGGCGCCTGATCCGCATCTTCGGCCAGGAGGACCGCGAGCAGGCTGCGTTCGACACGGCCTCCGACGGCGTGCGGCGCGCCGCCTTCGTGCTGGCGACCCGCCAGGGCGCGCTGCCGCCGCTGACCGAGGTGCTGCATGCGCTGCTGTTCCTGGCGACGGTGATCGCCGCCTTTCTCGCTAATGTCAGCTTCCCGCTGACCGCCGCCTTCCTCATCCTGCTTTACCGGCTGCAGCCGCATATGCGCGCACTGCAGATGTCGTGGAGCCAGTTGCAGGGGC
>NZ_RZOJ01000849.1:0-401 GCF_003998845.1 Mesorhizobium sp. M4A.F.Ca.ET.022.05.2.1
ATCGCTCACGCCGTTTTGGCACGCAGGCGGCGCCGACCTCCGGCTCGATGGGCTACGGCACGCCGGCCGCGGTCGCCGCCAAGGCGCTGCACCCGGAATGCGAAGTCATCGCCTTCGCCGGCGACGGCTGCTTCCTGATGAACGGGCAGGAGTTCGCCACCGCCGTCCAGTACGATCTGCCGATCATCGTCATCGTCGTCAACAACGGCATCTACGGCACGATCCGCATGCATCAGGAGCGGGAATATCCGAGCCGCGTCGTCGCCACTGACCTCAAGAACCCGGACTTCGCCGCCCTTGCCCGCGCCTATGGTGGCCACGGCGAGACGGTTGCGAAGACCGCCGATTTCGCGCCGGCCTTCGAGCGCGCGCGCGCCAGCGGCAAGCCGGCGATCGTCGAG
>NZ_RZOJ01000084.1:0-18609 GCF_003998845.1 Mesorhizobium sp. M4A.F.Ca.ET.022.05.2.1
AATCGAGCAGCGCGCCAACCGCGATCGGCAGCGTGCAGTGACGGGCGTCGATGTGGCGCGCGATCCACAATTCCTGGCGCGGCACGCCCATGGCGACGAGCAGCACATCCGGCCGCAGCGCTGCGATCCTGTCGACGATCACCGGCTCCTCGGCGGCGGAGAAATAGCCGTCGTGGATGACCACGAACCTGTGCTGCACGGCGAGCGCGGCGAGCTTGACCGATGCCGCCTCGGCGTTCACGCGGGTGGCGCCGAGCAGGCCGACGGTCAGCGGCCGCGACGAGGCCTGCAGGAAGGCAGGCACGAAGTCGGTGCCGTTGAGGTTGTCCGGAAACGGCGCGCCGTAGAGCAGCAGCGCCGCCATGTCGACGCCGATGCCGTCGGGCAGGATGAGGAAATCGTCCAGCGCCTCGGCAAAGACCGGATCGGTGCAGGCGATGTTGGCATTGTGGGCGTTGAGGAAGCTGACCTTGGTGAAGCGCCGCTCAGCGACCAGCCGCGTCAGTAGCGCGATCGCGTCGTCCCAGCGGATGGCGAGCACGGGAATGCCGAGGATGGTCTTCAACGTGTCGGACCCGAACGCCTTGCGGGTGGCGTGCATGTTCATGCGAACGCCTCCTGCCTGACCGAACCGAGCTTATCGAGGCCAAGTTTGATCGCGGCATCGAGCGCCTTGACCTGACGGCGATGGAAGGCGCTGCCGTCGACATCCCTGGCATTCGCGGCGGCGGCCTCGAGCGCGGCGGCAAAGGCGATCGGATCGTCGGTGACGACACAATTGTCCGGGCGATGGCCGATGCCGCGCAGCGAGCGGCTGGTGGCGACGGACGGCAAGCCGAGTTCGAAGGTCTCGATGGTCTTGAGCTGCACACCGCTGCCGGCGGTGCTGATCAGCGGGATAACGGCGGCCGCGCGCACGAAGGCCTGCGCGTCAGGCACGCGGCCGACGAATTCGACACCGGGATGGGCGGAGGTGATGCCCGCCGGCATGCCGCCGGCGATCCTGATGCGGAAACCCGGTTTCAGATGCGGCACGACCTTTTGCAGGAACCAGTCGAGCCCGATGCGGTTCGGCTGCCAGGTCCAGGTGCCTATCAGGGCCGCGTCGAAGTCGATGCGCCTCCGGCCGGCCGGCGCCTGGCTGCGGGTGACCAGTGGCAACACCGCCGAGCGGTCGGTGGAGGCGACGCCAAGTGCCGCGCGATCCTCCTCGGCCAGGGTGAAGACGAAACGCGCCTGGCGGCAGAGCCGCTCTTCCATGACCTTGAGCAGCCTCGCCTCCCGGCGAAACAGGAGGCGCTGAAGGAGGCTTGCCGCGGCGGCATTCTCCTCGGCCGAGCGGTGCTCGACATTGTGGGCGACAAAGATGGACGGCCGGTCGCCGAAGAGCGTCTCGAAGGCGCCGGCGAACTGCACTGAGTTCAGCACATAACCGTCAACTGGGCCGGCGCGCCCGATCGCGGCACGGACCTCGGCATCGGAAACGATACGCAGCTTGACCGAGGCGAAGGTGAGGCCGGAGAGCATCGCCTTGGCCACCCAGGCGAGCTTTTGCAGCGGTGCTGCGCTTTCGGTGCGCACGTCGACGGCGCCGAGCACGATGGTGTTGTCAGGGTCGGCCGCCGGCTTTCCCGGCCAATTGAAGCCAACCACGGTGACGCGCACGCCCGCGCGCCGCAACGCGTCTATGATCGCGGCGTTGGCAATCTCATAGCCCGAAGCGAGAGCGCCGTCGGGCACGATCGATGTGGCGAACAGCAGATGCATCTCACCTATCCAGCGCAACCCAGATAGCAAAGCGGGGTGAACCCTTGATTAAGTGAACCAAATGGGCGCCGAGAGTCTCGGTGTCGCGGATTTCGCCGCGAAAGGTGATTAACGAAACGTTATCATCGCAGTGCTATCGAGGGCCAAAATCACCCCTGCGGCTGGAGCGCATGATCCCCTTGCCATCGGACGGTTCGGTATCGATCGCGGGACGCTCCCCTGGGCTTGCCGCCGAGGCGATCGAGGTGGTCGTTACGCTGCCGACCTTCAAGCGCCCGCAGATGCTGCTGGCGACGCTGGCGTCGCTGAAGGCTCAGCGGACCGCGAGACGCTTCGCCGTGATCGTGATGGAGAACGAAGCCGAGGCGCGCGACGGCGCCAAGGCGGCCTTGCCGTCCTTCGAGCGCGGCGAAATGTCGGGTCTGGTCATCATCGCGCATGAGCGCGGCAATTGCAGCGCCTACAACGCCGGCTGGCAGACCGCGATCCTGCATTTTCCCAATTTCCGCCACCTGCTGGTCATCGACGACGACGAGCTCGCCGATCCCGACTGGCTGGAGCGCATGTGCAAGGCGGCCGAGACGCTCGGCGCCGACATAATCGGCGGACCGCAGGTGCCGGTGTTCGCGGAGCCGACGCATACCAGATGGGCGGAGCACCCGGTCTTCGCGCCGCCCTATCGCGAGACGGGCCGCGTGCCTGCGCTCTATTCGTCCGGCAACCTCCTGGTCGGGCGACACGTGCTGACCGCCATGAGCCCACCCTTCCTCGACCTGCGCTTCAACTTCATGGGCGGTGGCGATTCCGATTTCCTCAGCCGAGCGGCCCAGAAAGGCTTCGTGCTCGGCTGGTGCGCCGCAGCCAAGGTGCATGAGACGGTGCCCGCGCGGCGCGTCGAGGCCGACTGGATCCGTGCCCGCAGCCTGCGCAACGGCGTGATCTCGACGCTGGTCGAGAAGAAGAAGCGCGCCGGCACGCCGCTTGCCGGCCTGAAAGTGTTCGCCAAGAGTCTGGCGCTGCTTGCCGCTTCGCCGCTGCGCGGCGCGATCCGGCTGGCGCGGACGGGATCGGTCGCGATCGGCCTCTATCCCATCCATGTCGCCCTCGGCCGCGTGATGGCCGAATTCGGATACGCCAATGAGCAATACCGGCAGCCTGAGAAGAACTGAGCGGGCGCCGCTCAGCGCGGCGTTCACCCGCGAGGGCGTCGCCACCGCGATAGCGGCGCTGCTGTTCACCGTCATCATGGTGTCGTTCCGGCCGTTCCAGCCGGCCGGCGCCGAGTTGACCGGCCAAGGTGGCGACATCGTCAATCAGCTGGGTTTCAGCTCGCTCGGCGCGATCTCGATCTTCTCGCTTATGGCGTTCGCCGACCCGCGGGTGGCGCGCTCGCTCTTCAGCCCGTCCTGGATGCTCATGCTCGGCTTCTTCATGCTATCGGTGGTGCTGGCGACCGATCCGCCCTCGGCGATGCGCGCCGCCTCGTTCACGCTGATCGGCATCCTGACCATGGCAACGATCCTGGCGCTGCCGCGCGACGCGGAAAGCTTCTCCAAGGTCATCATCTTCACCGCCATTGTCGTCATCGGCCTCTCCTATGTCGGCCTGATCGTCTTTCCGCATGAGGCCATGCACACGGCCGACTCGCAGGAACCCGAACATGCTGGGCTCTGGCGCGGCGTCTTCACCCACAAGAACATCGCCGGGCCGATCATGGCCTGCTTCAGCTTCGCCGGGCTCTATCTCTATCGGCGGGGGCAGAAGCTCTGGGGCGCGGGCATCTTCGCCGTCGCCATGATCTTCATGCTGCACACCGGCTCCAAGACGACGGTCGGGCTGGTGCCGTTCTCGATCCTGATCGTGGTGCTGCCGAGCCTGATCGGCATGCGGCTCGGCACGCCGATCCTGTTCGCGCTGGCAATCATCGCCACGGCGGTCGGCACGCTGGGCATTGTCTTCATTCCGCCGGTGAAGCACCTGGCGGCGGTCTATTTTCCCGACCTTACCTATACCGGGCGCACGACGCTGTGGGAGTTCGCCGGCGGCATGCTGGCGAAGAAACCCTGGACCGGCTACGGCTATGAGAGCTTCTGGGGGACACCGCTGCTGCTCAACCAGGACCAGCCCTTCGACCGACCCTGGGACATCCGGACCATTGTGCACGGCCATGACGGCTATCTCGACATCGCCGTGCTGATGGGTATTCCGGCGCTTTGCCTGGCGGTCTACACCTTCCTGATCGCGCCGCTGCGCGACTATATGCGCATCCCGCTGCGCAAGGAGAACATCTATCTCGGCGACTTCTTCATGATGGTGTTGCTGTTCGCGGCGCTGAACGGCTTCCTCGAAAGCTTCTTCTTCCGCCGCGCCGACCCCGTCTGGCTGTTCTTCGTGCTCAGCGTGCTCGGGCTGAGGCAGGTGGCGCTGCGGCCGCTGGCGGTGCGCCGCTCTTCCTGAGCTGGCTTCGACGGGGCTTTCCCGCCACGCCGCAAGCGTCTATGGGAAGGCCGTTCCCGCGGAGGCATCCAAATGACAATCAGGCTTGTTCTCGCCGGCTGCGGCAATATGGGTTTCGCCATGCTCTCGGGCTGGCTGAAATCCGGCAAGCTTGCACCGCAAGCCGTGTTCGTGGTCGAGCCCAATGACGCGTTGCGCAAGCGTGCCGAGGCGCTGGGCTGCGGCGCCGCCGCGGATGCCGCCGGAATTCCGGCCGACGCGGTGCCTTCCCTCGTCGTCATCGCGGTCAAGCCGCAAGTGATCCGCGACGTGACCGCCGCCTACAAGCGTTTCGGCGACGGCCGCACCACCTTCCTCAGCGTCGCCGCCGGCACGCCCGTCGCCACCTTCACCGAAATCCTGGGCGACCGTGCGCCGATCGTGCGCTGCATGCCGAACACGCCGGCCGCCATCGGCAAGGGCATGATGGTGGTGTTCTCCAACCCGCTGGTGTCGGACGACACGAAGCGCTTCGTCGCCGACCTGTTGGCGGCGAGCGGCGAAGTGGCCGAGATCGACGACGAAGGCTTGATGGACGCGGTAACGGCGGTGTCCGGATCAGGCCCGGCCTACATCTTCCATTTCATCGAGGCGCTGACGGCTGCAGCCGAAAAGGCCGGCCTGCCGGCCAGGACCGCCGGCCTGCTCGCCATGCAGACGGTCTATGGCGCCGCCTCGCTCGCCGCCGAAAGCCACGAGGACCCCGGCGTGCTGCGCCAGCAGGTGACCAGCCCGAACGGCACGACGGCCGCCGCGCTTGGCGTGCTGATGGGCGAGGAGCGGCTGACGAGGCTTTTGACCGAAGCGGTGGAAGCGGCGCGGCTGAGGTCGATAGAGCTGGGGAAGTAAACTCGATCAGCCGTACAGCATCTCGTCCTGCTTGCGGCGCAAGGCGTAGAGCCTGGTCGTCTCGTCAGGCGCGGCGTTGTCCGCGGTCAGCAATTCGCCTTTCCTGACCGGCTTCAGAACTTTGCCGCCCTCAAGCAGGCCGACGGGCACGGCGCGGCTGGCGCGGGCATCTGTGACGGTCATCGTCCAGGAGCGGTAGCAGGTCTCGCCGATGGCGTCGAAGGTCTCGCCCGCTGCCAGATCGCGCTTGGCGACGGCGCAGACCTCGGCCACCGGCCTCGGCAGCGGCACCATGTCGGGCCGGCGATGGAGCACGATGCGGGCGGCGGTCAGCGGCACTTCCAGCGAGGTCAGGTGGTAGGGCCGGAAGAAGCTGTAGTAGGGGCCGTGGCCGACATGGAGATCGTCCATGCGCTCGATGACGCGCGGATGCGTCGCCTCGACGATGACGAAGACGCCGGGCGCCACGCCCTTGCCGATCGTATAGTCGACGACGCCCTTCTTCGACAGGATGCCGCCATCGGCCTTCGGGATCAGCACCTTGGCGAGCTCGTCGCGGTCGGCCTTGGGACCATGCATGCCTGGGACATCCGGCACCAGACCGGTGGCGTTGGCTATGGCGCACATCTCGACCATGGTTTTCGAGCCGTCGACGAACTCGACCAGCATGCGCGGGTTCATGTTGCGGCGCAGCGCCTCCTCGCGGTAGTCGTCGGGCACCGCGTCATGGTTGAGCGGATTGTTCTTGCCCTTGCCGGCCGAGACGATGGTGTAGCCTAGCGCCGAGGCGAACTCGATCAGTTCCATGCAGCTCGACGGCTCGTCGCCGGCGCCGACCGAATAGACGACGCCTAGCCGGTCGGCTTGCTGTTTCAGATAGCAGCCGATGGTGACGTCGGCCTCGACATTCATCATCACCAGATGCTTGCCGTGCTCCATGGCCATCAGGTCGAAGTCGGCGGCGACGCCGGGTTTTCCCGTGGCGTCGATGACGACGTCGATCAGCGGATTGGTGACCAGCATTTCGTTCGAGGTGATGGCGATCCTGCCGCTCTCGATCGCCTGGCTGACCTTCGAAGCGGTGTCGGCCTCAGCCGCCATGGCCTCGTCGCCATAGGCGATGCGGATCGCGTCGCGGGCGGTGTGCGGGCGCCGCGTCGAGATGGCCGCGACCGAAATGCCGGGCATCAGCATGCCCTGCGTCACCAGATCGGTGCCCATCTCGCCGGAGCCGATAACGCCGATGCGCACCGGACGGCCTTCGGCGGCCCGTCTGGCGAGATCGCGGGCAAGCCCGGTCAGGGCGACATTGGTCATGCGGAAACGTCCATGCTTTTTTATTTGAAGCGGCAATAGCAGGCAACCGCCCTCCATTGCCAATGAAACCGGCAAAACGGCGGCAATTTCTCTGGGATTTGGAGCAATTAAAGGAAAAGCGCGCAGCGGTTTTCCTTCGGCGCCTTTGACTCTCCAGCCAAGGCAGGAACGAGCGCAGAAACACATAGTTTGAACGCAACCGCACACGCCATACCCATGCGCTCCGCCGCTGCGCGCCGAAGCTGTATCGTTCACCCCCGAACCCGCATGGCGCGTTGTCGCACCGGGGGACACGGCATCATGATGGCTGGCCCAATGGCAAGCCTTTGCACCGGAGGCCGGCTTCGCTGCGAGAAGTATTCAGGCCGCGATTCTGCCGGCGGTTGAACCCTTGCTGCCCACGGTCATATTTTGCTGGAGGCACATTGCCTTGCCGGTGCTGGAAGACCGGCCGACGCCAGCGCGTGATTCTATGTGCGCCGCGTTTTGTACTTCGTTTGCGCGAAGGGTACTTTTGCTCCTTTCACGCCAATTGGCGTTCCTTTCACACCAAATGGCGGGTCAGCGGCCCGTCCTTTCTGTGCCATTTTTGCTACATCCGGCGAAACTAATGGCCGGATTCTCGTTTTTGGCGGGCCCCCAAATGAATAAGCGCTCACACGTTGCGAAATTTTGATAGATAATCGTGGGAGAGCTCCGGTGGCAGGCTTGGGCACTGAGCGCCTAAAAAAACAACACGGGCGCGGGGATACAAAGTCACGGGGTAGAAATGAACAGGACGGGTAATGTCACCGTTGGCTGGCGCATTGCGCTCGCCATGACAGTTTCGATGCTGGCTTGTGGGACTGCTAGCGCACTCACGCTCAAGGAAGCCATAGCGGTCGCGGTCGAATCCAATCCGGAGATCGGCCAGGCGATCCAGAACCGCGAGGCGATCGAATTCGAGCTGCGCCAGGCGAAGGGTCTCTACCTTCCGAGCGTCGATCTGGAAGCATCGGCCGGCGCCCGCCGTCTCGACAATCCATCCCGGCGCGCGCTTTCCATAGAGGATGACGCGCTCTATCCGGCCGAAACCGATCTGACGGTCTCGCAGACGCTCTATGACAGCGGCGCAAGGCGCGCCGAATTGAACCGTCAGGCCTCACGGGTCGACGGCGCGTCGTTCCGGGTGCTGGAGCGGTCCGAATTCATCGGGCTGTCCGTCGTCCAGGACTATCTGGAATACATGCTGCAGGCTCAGATCGTCTCGGAGGCGAAGAAGAACCTCGGCTTCCATCAGTCCATTCTCGGCGACATCCAGCAAGGCATCGCCGGCGGCGCGCTGAACGAGGCCGACCGCCAGCAGGCCGAGGAGCGGCTGTTCGCCGCCAAGGCGCGCATGCAGGAAGCCACCGAGGAACTTGAAGCCGCCAAGATACGGTTCTTCAAGACCGTTGGAAAACCGCTGACCAATGCTTCGCGGCCGGGCGATGTCTCCGCTGCCCTGCCGCGCTCGCTTGACGAGGCGATCGGGCTGGCGCGGCAGAACAATCCGCGCGTGCACATGGCCAACAGCGACATCGACGCCGCCGCATCCCTGGTCGACGCCGCACGGGCGAAATTCGGACCGTCGATCATCGCCGAGGGCGTTGCCCGCGCCGGCACCGACATCGACGGCAATGACGGTGATACCAGCGACCTGCAGGCGCGGGTGGTGCTGCGCTGGAACCTCTATCGGGGCGGCATCGACAAGGCCAACGAGCAGGAACAGATCCGTCGCACCAGCGAACAGCGCCTTGCGCTGCATCAGGTTCTGCGCGAGATCGAGGAAGCGGTCCGCACCTCCTGGGACCGTCGCTTCCGGCAAGCCGACCTGGCAAAGACACTGAAGCAACAGGCCGCCGCCAATGAAAGGCTGGTCGGGTCCTATCGCGAGCAGTTCAAGGTCGGCCAGAGATCGCTGCTCGACGTGCTCGACGCGCAGAACACGCGCTTCAACACGGCGACGCTGGCCGATACCGCGTCCTACGCCTCGCTTTTCGCCCAGTACCGCCTGCTGGCGGCGACGGGAGAGCTGCTGAAGACGATGAACATCGCGCCGGCGAAGCAGTCGACGGCCTATGCGCGAACCGAGTTCGGCGTGCCGGAAACCGCCGATACCGAAACCTATGCGCGGACCCCGTCGGAGCAGAAGAACGATCTGCCGTTCGACATCCTCGCGCCAGTCAGGAAGAAGCAGCCGATGTAAGTCGATCGCTGGTCCTTCGGGGCGGGTCGTGAATCAGCAGCCACATATCCTGTCGCCCAAAGAGGCGTTCAAGGCCTGTTTTTCGGCCGTTGCGGCGTATCTCGGCAGGCCGAGCGCGGAGACCGTGCTGTTTGCCGGGGTCCCGATCGGGGAGTCGCGCATCGAGATCGCCGATATCAGGCACCTGGCCGAGCGCATCGGCCTGGAGGTCAGCGAATTCAACCATCGTGATTTCCTGCGCGGACGCGTCGACCTTCCGGCCATCGTTTTCCGCGTCAGCCAGTTGCCCGTCGCGCTGCTGGCGGAAATCGACAGCGGCGACTACCTCACCGCCCCTCAGGAAAACGGCCGCACTACGATCAGCAAGTCCGAGCTGGCCGAAAGCTATATCAGCGGCGGCGCGTCCTTCTCGATCACCTACGCCAACACCACCGAGGCGATGAAGGTCGGCTCGGCGCCGAAGATCGAGCGCCGGCACTGGCTAACCGGAACGATGGGTGCGTTCTGGCGCACCTATTCGAAGGTCGTGCTGTCGGCGATCTTCATCAACATGCTGGCCATCGCATCGCCGATCTTCACCATGAACGTCTACGACAGGATCCTGCCGAACAAGGCGATCGCGACGCTCTGGGTGCTGGCGCTGGGCATCGGCGCAGTCATCCTGTTCGACCTGCTTTTGAAGACGGCACGCGCCTCGCTCATCGACTATGCCGGGCGCAGGGCGGATCTTAGAATATCCTATCTCCTGTTCGAGAAGGTGCTGAACTCTTCGCTATCGACGCGGCCCGGTTCAACCGGCGAATACGCAAGCCGCGTCACCCAATATGAATTTGTGCGGGAGTTCTTCACCTCCAACACGATCAGCGTCTTCATCGACACCGTCTTCGTCTTCGTCTTCCTGCTGGTCATCTACGCAATCGGCGGCTGGCTGGTGGTCATCCCGGCGCTTGCCTTCGTGATCTCCATCATCGTCGGACTGGTGACGCAGCGCCGCATCGGCAAGCGCGTGGCGGCCTCGATGAACGAGGCCTCGCAGCGCCAGGCGCTGCTGGTCGAATCCATCTCGACGCTGGAAACGATCAAGTCGCTGCGCGCCGAGGCGTACCTGCTGCGCAAATGGGGCGAGCATTCCAAGAACGCTGCCAACACGTCGGAAAAGATCAAGCAGCTTTCGGCCGCCGCCGGCAACATCACCGGATCCATCCAGCAGCTGGTGACCGTCGCCCTGGTCGTGGCCGGCGCCTATGCCTTCTCGGAAGGGTATGTCTCCACCGGGGCAATCATCGGCACGGTCATGCTGGCAAGCCGGGCCGTGGCGCCGCTTGGCCAGATCGCCATCACGCTCTCCCGGTTCCGCCAGGCCATGCTGTCGCTGAGGATCGTCAACTCGATCATGTCGCAGCCGGAGGACAGGCCGGACACGGTGGGTTTCGTCAATCGCCCGATCCGCAACGGCGCGATGGCCTTCAAGAATGTCGGCTTCGTCTATCCCGGCTCCGAAACCGAGGTACTGAGCGGGCTGAATTTCTCGGTCAAGCCTGGCGAGCGTGTCGGCATTATCGGCCGCATTGGATCGGGCAAGACCACGATGGGACGCCTGATCGGCAGGCTTTTCCTGCCGAGCTCGGGGGAGCTGCTGGTCGACGGCATCGATATCCGCCAATACCACCCCTCGGAGGTGCGCGCCGCGGTCGGCATCGTCGCCCAGGCCGGCGACCTGTTTTCGGGCACCATCAAGGAGAACCTTTTGATGGCGGCGCCGGAGGCGAGCGACGAGGCCATCATCGAGGCCGCGAAGGCCGCCGGTGTCGATGAATTCGTCTCCCGTCATCCTCGCGGCTACGACATGAATGTCGGCGAGCGCGGCACCAACCTGTCGGGTGGCCAGAGGCAAGCGGTGGCGATCGCGCGCCTGCTTTTGACCAGACCGAAGATCGTCTTTCTCGACGAGCCGTCGGGGTCGATGGACCTTGCCTCGGAACGACAGCTGATCAAGCAGCTGAAGGTGGCTTTCGAGCGAAACACGACGCTGATCGTCTCGACCCATCGCTTCAGCATGCTGGAGCTGGCCGACCGCCTCATCGTCATCGATCAGGGCAAGATCGTCGCCGACGGGCCGAAGGAACAAGTCATCCAGGCGCTGCAGAAGTCGAGCGCCTGACTGGGACAGGGTAGATGCTTGCAAGGGAAGATCGTCCGCCGCTTTTCGCGTCGGCCTCGATATACATCATAGCGGCGCTGTTCGTCGCTTTCGTCGGCTGGGCAGCCTTCGCCGAAGTCGACGAGATCGCGCGCGGCGACGGCAAGGTCATACCTGCCTCGAAGACCCAGATCATCCAGGCCAGCGAGGCCGGCGTTGTCCAGGAGATCGCCGTCAAGATCGGCCAGGTCGTCAAGAAGAACGACCTGATCATCCGCCTCGACAATACGGGCAACAGCTCCAGCCTCGGCGAGCAGCAGGCCAAGGCGCGCGCTTTGCAGACGCGCATCGCCAGGCTCAAATACGAGCAAAGCGGCAACATTGCCGGCCCCTTTCCATGCCCGGCCGACATCCAGTCGGTCGCCCCGGAAATCTGCGACAATGAGCAGAGGCTGCTCGTTGCGCGGCGTGGAAACTTCGAGAACAAGCTGTCGGTGCTCAAGTCGCGCCTCGACCAGCGCGAGAAGGAACTGGACGAGGCAACCGCCAATTTCGACCGCCTGTCGAAGAACCTGATCGTCAGCGACCAGGAGGCCAAGCTGGTCGAAGCGATGGTCAAGAAGGGGCTGATGGCCAGGACCGAGCAGCTTCGCGTCGAGCGCGAGCAGACCGAGCTGAACGGCCAGCTCAATCTCGCCGGCGAGACCATAAAGAAGGCCAAGGCGGCGATCACCGAGGCGCAGCTGCAGGTGGATGAGCTCGGCCTGCAACTGCAGCAGGAGGCCCTGGACGAGCTCACCCAGGCGCTGGCCGAGCTTTCGGTCGTGGAGGAGACCATCCGCGGTGCCACCGACAAGGTGGCGCGCACCGATATCCGCTCGCCGGTGGACGGCATCGTCAACACGCTGGACCTGAACACGCTGGGTGCCTTCGTGCAGCCTGGCGCGGTGGTCGCCGGCATCGTCCCGACCTCGGAAACCCTGCTGGTCGAAGCGCGGGTCTCGCCGCGCGACGTCGCCTTCATCCGGCCGGACCAGGAAGCGCTGATCAAGGTCACGGCCTACGACTTCTCGATCTTCGGCGGCATCGAGGGAAAGGTCTCGAACATCACCGCCGACAGCCTGGTCGATCAGAAGACCGGCGAACCGTACTACCAGGTGCGTGTCGCCACGGAAAAGTCGACACTGGCAAGGGACGGCAAAACCTATTCCATCATTCCAGGCATGATCTGCTCGGTCGACATCAAGACCGGACGAAAGACAATCCTGACCTATCTCTTGAAGCCGATCAACAAGGCACGCGAGGAGGCGATGAGTGAGCGATAGCATCACACCTGCCATCCCCCAGGGCGAGCGGCTGCTCCTGCCGCTGACCGCCGAGGATTTCGGACCGGAATTCCGCGTCGTCGCACGTGGCGGCGTGCGCCGCGGCATCCGCCTCGAGCGCGCCTTCTGGGTGACGCTCAAACAGATGGCCGAAAGCCGCAAGTGCACGATCGGCATGCTGGTCGACGAGATTGCCGAAAGCCACGCCGAACAGGGGAACCTGACCTCGGCGATCAGGGTCGCCTGCATGCGCGGACTGGCGCAGGAGAACCTTGCACTGCGCAAGCTTGCCTCGATCAGGACGATCACCGCGATACTTGTCGCCTGCCCTTCGCCGGCCTTCGCGCTGTCGTCGTCGAAGAAGATCCTTACTTTCAACGCGCCGTTCCAGCAGCTGGTCAAGCGCCAGTTGCCGGCGAGCCCGAATGACGATGCGCGGCACGACCTGAAGCTGGCGCTCGACCTCAACGTGGCCGATATCTTCGCCCGGCTCGAGGCCAATGGCGAAACGCCCGTGAATACCGGTTTCGTCATAGGCGTCGGCGAGCGCCGCTACCGTGGCCAGCTCAACGTGGCGCGCGCGCCCGTGGCCGAGCCGGAATTGCTGATGGCTTTCGTCTTCAGCGGCTGACCCCGGAGGGGCCGGGAAGGTGTTCAGCGCGGGCCCATGCGGGTCGGCGCCACAATCGCGGAGACCATGTCCGGCTCCAGGCCCTCGCCGGGGGCAACCGTGGCAACGCCGCCCTTGATGTCGGCCATCTCGGCGCCGCCGGTCTTGGAGCCATGGATCCAGGCCCGGTCCATGCTGAAGGAATAGAGCGGAACGTAGTCGGGCAGATCGCTGTCACGCCTGACGGCATTGCCGAGACTGTCAAGGATGAAGGCACCGCTGGCGGTACTCACCGACAGCACGGCGTGGAAGAATTTCCGTTTGCGGTCCTGAAGAACGACGAGCGACATGCTCTGCGCCGGAACGCCGGCCTGCAGCAGCGCCGTCATCTTGAGAATGGCGAAATCCTCGCAGTCGCCGGCCCGGCGCTCGAGGATTTCCGAAGGCTTCGCCCAATAGTCCAGCTTGCCGTAGACGGCGCTGTCCTTCCGGTAGGCGATCAGGCGGTTGATGCTCGTGTTGACGAAAGCCAGCCTGTCGCTGAACCCCATGCCCTTGGCGGCGTCGACGATCGCGACGAAGGCGGTGTTCTTGCGTTCGCATGCGCTGCCGGCCGAGCAGTCGACGATCGCCCGGTAGACGGGCGCCCAGCGCGCCGCAACCGGGAAGTTGCGCATCGACAGCGCGACCGAGCCGAACACGCCCGGAATGATCGCGGCCGTCTGGATAGGGTCAATGCCGGCGCCACCCTGCGCCGCTGACGCGGCCTCCGCACGCTCGACCTCGCCGAAGCCATAGGCACCGGAGACCATGCCGATCCTGTATGACGCCGCAGGCTGCCAGGGCTGATATCTGGCCAGCGAAACACCGCCCAGGCTGAGGGGTGCCCGGACCACTTTCGCAAGCGTTCCCGTGAATGCCGAATCACCCGGCGCGGCGCTCGCCGATGACGGTTGCGGCATCCCGCAGAGGCCGATCGCCAGCGCGAGAACCTCGAGTCCGGCTTTCCCCAGCAGAGCTTTTTGTGTTTTCATGACGCCCACCTTTGACTGTGGACGCTATCAATCCTGTCTCAAATTATTGGAAATGAAGGTGGATAAGTTTGCAGCAATTCATTTCATCTACTTTTCCTAAAATTTTATTCTTATTTATACTTATATTTGCCAAACCCGGCCCGCCGACCCCAACCAAAACGGGTCCGGAAAAGCACTAGTATACCGGGTTATATGGCGAAGGTTTACCATGCGTAAAAAATAGCAAAGTTACTATATCATAATATATGAAACAGAATGAGCGACTGTTGCAAAGACAAGGCCGTCCCTGTCTCTTCCCGGGAAATACCGGAGGGGTTTCCAGCCATGACGACCAACATCGATTCGGACAACGTTTCAGCTTCCTTTGACGAGCGCGCGGTTTCCACTGAACACGCCGGCCTGACACCGGCGCAGGAAATCCAGGTCGCGCAGGCCGCCTCGACAGGGCAAGCCGCGCCGGCGGATCCGGTACCGGTCGATGTCGGCAGCGGCGCACCCGTTCAGCCCGAAGCACCGGCAGCTGCCGCGAACCCGCCGGCAAATGGAGCGCCGGCGGCTGCGGCAAACGCACCGGCGGGCGCGGCGCATGATTATGTGGCCGACGCCAGCAATGTCGTCAGGCTTCCGGCCAATGTCTCGATCGACAACATCAAGGTCGACGGCCACAACCTCGTGCTCGTGCAGCCCGACGGATCTGAGATCGTCATCAAGGACGGCGCGCTCAATGTGCCCACCTTCATCCTCGGCGAAGTCGAGGTGCCGCGCGTTGCCCTGATCGCGGCGCTGGAAGCAAGCCATGTCGACGTTGCCTTCGGCGCCGACGGCTCGATCTCTGCCGGACCCGGAAACGGCTCGCCGAATAGCGCGGGCGGAAACTTCTCCGTCCCTCCCGGCGGCATCGGCGACGGCTTCGACCTGTCGGCCCTGCTGCCGCCGACGGCCCTGCAGTTCGGCCAGCTCGACCGGCGCGAACTCTTCCCATCCATTGTCGACAGGAAGGTTTCGGTGGTGGCGGTGTCGCTGCTTACGCCGGACGAGGCGGCCAGCGAAACCGGCCTCGACGGCGGCCCGTCACAGTCGCCGGGCAGCGACGCGCCAAGCAATTCGGAGACGTCGAGCACCGGAACGATCACCATCGACGCGCCGGACGGGATCGGCTCGATCGTCATCAACGGCGTCACCGTCACGGGCGTCGGGCAGCAGATCCAGGGCCAGTTCGGCTACATCACGATCGTCTCCTTCAATCCGGTCACCGGCGCTATTGAATACAATTACACGGTGACCGAGTCGGTCACCCATCCCGATCACACCAACGGTTACGACCCCAACGATACGGTTCCGGACAATTTCAGCATCACCGTCACGGATTCCGACGGCGATACCGCCAGCACCACCTTTGCGGTCGCCATCATCGATGACGTACCGACGGCGGTTGCCGACACCGATGCGGTGGCAGCGGGTTCGTTCGCGCCGGTCGCCGGCAATGTCATGGACGGCAGCGGATCGGACGGCAACGCGGCGGGCGCCGACACCAAGGGCGCCGACGACGCGACGGTGGTCGGCGTCGCCGCCGGCAACACCAATACCGATGTCGACAATGCCGCCACGCTCAATACGCCCATCCAGGGCGAATATGGCAAGCTGACGCTTCACGCGGACGGCTCCTACACCTATGTGCGCGACGCCGGCACGCCCGGCGGCGTCAACGACGTCTTCACCTACACGATCAAGGACGGCGACGGCGACACCTCGCACACCACGCTGACGATCTCGATCGGCAACTCGACGCCGGAAATCAGCGACCTGACGCCGGAGGCCAATGGCGGCGACGTCATCGTGAATGAAAACGACCTCCTGGCCAGCCGCGGGCCCGACGAGTCGGCCGGTTCCGACACTTCGAAGGAAAGCACGACCCAGGGCGGCACCTTCACCATCAACTCGCCTGACGGCATCGCCTCGCTGGCGATCGACGGCCACACCTTCATCACCAATGGCACATTCACCGGCGGTTCGTTCACGACCGCGCTCGGCAACACGCTGACGGTGACCGGCTATGACGCCGGCACCGGCGTGGTCAGCTACACCTACACGCTTAACGACAACGAGGCGCATGCCACCGCCCAGGACACCAACAGCCTGTTCGAGAACTTCACCGTCACGCTGACCGACGAGGACGGGCAGAGCGCCAACGGCACGCTCTCCGTCAACATCGTCGACGACGTGCCGGCGGCGAGCGCGGAAGCCTCGCAGGACGTCGCTGAAGGCGCGACGGTCACCGGCACACTGGACTTCGTCGCCGGCGCCGACGGCGCGACGGTGACGCATATCGACGGCACGCTGCTGGTCTTCGGCCAGGACGGCTACTCGCAAGCGATCGACATCGGCGACGGCTCCATCAAGGTCAAGGCCGATGGCAGCTATTCCTTCACCGCCGACAATCCGGTGATCGGCACGGGCGCGGCCTCGGCAACCTACACGGTGACCGACAGCGACGGCGATACGGCAACGGCCGGCATCAGCTTTGCCGTCACCGACGCCAACCATCCGACGACCGGCACGGCCGCGGCCTCGGTCGACGATGACGGGTTGGCCGATGGCAATGCGGCGAGCACGACTGGCGACATTGCGGTGCCGAACACCGATGGCGACAACAACGAAGCGACCTTCTCGGGCACGCTCGGCGGCAGCGTCGGCGGCGACGGCGCCGGCGCCAACGGCTTCTCCTTCGCGGCGCTCAACGGCACGACCGGCACGGTCGGCCAGGAGAACGTTGCCTACAGCTGGGATGCTGGCACCCACACGCTGACCGCGACCACCACCAGCGGCGACCGCATCGGCACGGCGCTGTTCACGGTGCATGTGACGAACCCGGCGACCGGCGCCTATACTGTGGCTCTGCTCGACAACGTGCTGCATACGGGCGGCCCGAACGACGAGAACAATGCGAGCGTCGATCTCGGCTATGTCATCACCGATGCCGACGGCTCGACGGCGCCTGGCACGCTGACCATCACCTTCAACGACGATGCTCCGTCGCTGACGGTCGGCACGGTCAACGAGAGCGCCATCACGCTGGTGACGCAGGACGCCCAGACGATCGGGCCGGCCTCCGACACGGCGAGCGCGAGCTTCGCGGCCGCCTTCCTGGCGGCGGTGACGCCGAGCTATGGCGCCGACGGCGCCGGCTCGACGGTGATCAGCGGCTACACGCTCAACGTCACCAACTCGGCCTCCGGCCTGACCAGCCAGGGTGAAGCGATCACCCTGGCCAAGGTCGGCAACGACATCGTCGGCTCGACCGCCTCGCATGGCGAGATCTTCAGGATCGCCGTCGATGCGAACGGCACCGTGACGCTGACCCAGTCCCAGCAGATCGACCACCTGCCCGAGAGCCTCGACACCACCAACAACAACGCCCACATCGACCTCGGCAGCGGCCTGGTGACGCTGTCGGCGACGGCGACGGTGACCGATGGCGACCACGACCAGGCGACCTCGACGGTGAGCACCGATCTGGGCGGCAACATCGGCTTCGACGACGACATCCCGTCGCTGATAGTCCCGGCCTCCGCGGTTGTGGCGAATGGAGCCGGCGCAGCGGTCTCGTTCGACCTCGACATCGACGGTATCCTCACCAACAATTACGGCGGCGACAGCGGCGGAACCGTCATCTTCCCATCGTCGCTCGACGGCGCAGCCAGCGGGCTGACCTCCAACGGCGTTCCGATCGTGTTCGATGTCTCCGGGGACGGCCACACGCTTACAGGCCTCGCCGGCGCCACTTCCGTGTTCGTCATCACACTCGACCCGGCGACCGCGTCCTACTCCGTCGACATGAACGGGACAGTGGACAGCATAACCACTGTCGACTTCAACGGCGGCGGCTATGACTTCGTCGGCGGTAACGGAGCCTGGGCTGGCTTCAACACGCTAGCCAATGACGACAGCAAGGATCTGCTGCTCACGCCGATTGTGGGCGGTGTCAGTTCCGGCACGCTCAACACGAACGCGAATGAAGGCGGCGTCAGCGGCGGCAATTCGGTCGGGTCGGGCGAGAAGATGCGCCTCGACTTTGTCGTGGACCTGACCGGGAGCCCGCCGAACGGCAGCTACTCGTCGCCCTCGACGCATCTCTTCGAAGGACACTACACCACCAACGGCGCGTCGGCGAAGTTCACCGGCATCTCTTCCGAGTCGGCGGCTCGCTTCGCCGCCTTCGACGATCCGGACGGTGCCGGGAACGTGACCGTCGGCGACGGCGCCCAGGACTCGGTTACCGCGGTTGCGATCAGCTACAACGGCGAGACCAAGCTGGTGCAGTTTGCCGACATCGGCACGACGACCGCGAACGTCACTGTCGGCGGTCACATATTCACGGTACATTTCGTCGATGGCGCCGCTGCCGGAACACAATACGAGGCAGTCGTCGGCTCGATCCTGCAGAACACGTCGATAGCGAGCTATACGGCAACCGGATACAACAGTCTCGAGATTGCCTACGAGTCGGGCGACACGTTCAAGCTCGGAGACTTTGGCGCCGCGGCTGCGACAAACAGCCCGGTGAGCTTCGATCTTCCGGTCAGCATCGTCGATGGCGACAACGATAGCGCCCTTGGCACGATCGGCATAACGCTGAGCCCGTCGGGCGAAGGCATTCAGAACTACTCGTCGTCGCTGGCCGGCGACCCTCACACCTACACGTCGACGCTGGCCGCGCCGCATATCATCGGCTCGGACTTCAACGACACGCTGAACGGTGACGGCGGCAACAATGTGCTCTTTGGCGGCACCGGCGCCGATACGATCAACGGCGGCGGGGGCCACGACATGCTGATCGGCGGGAC
>NZ_RZOJ01000850.1:0-395 GCF_003998845.1 Mesorhizobium sp. M4A.F.Ca.ET.022.05.2.1
GATTGAAGGCACCGGAACCTACATTGCCAACCTGAACGCAGAAACGCAGATCGTGATTGCCGGAAGCGATGACGGGATGGCGCAGGTGGCGGCACGCGCGCTGGCAAAAGGGGCGAGCAAGGCCAAACGGCTGGCGGGAAGCGTGCCGTCCCACTGCGAACTGCTGGCGGAACCGGCGAAAAAGCTGGCGGCAGCGTTTGAGTCCGTCACGCTGGCTCGTCCACGCTGCGCATACCTGAGCGGCAGTACCGGCCGCGTGCTCTGGCAGCCGGAAAAAATCGCCGACGATCTGGCGATGAACATGGCGCGAACCGTGCGCTGGCAGGAGGCGGTGATTTCCGCTAACGAGCGTGAAGCGCGGCTGGCAATTGAGATGCCGCCAGGCGGCGTACTGA
>NZ_RZOJ01000851.1:0-393 GCF_003998845.1 Mesorhizobium sp. M4A.F.Ca.ET.022.05.2.1
ACAAGGAACGGGTCGGCGTCATGCCGGGTTCGAGCTTCGGCGAGGCCGCCGCCGGCCACATCCGCGTCAGCCTGTGCCAGCCCGAGCCCATCCTCAAGGAGGCAGCGCTTCGCCTGCGCCGCTTCGCTTCCGCCTACCGCCGCGAGGCCGCATGAGCAAAAGCATTCCCGGCAAAGCCATTCCCAACAAGGCAAGGGCCGTCATCATCGGCGGCGGCGTCTCCGGCTGCTCGGTCGCCTATCATCTGGCCAAGCTCGGCTGGACCGACATCGTGCTGCTCGAACGCAAGCAGCTAACCTCAGGCACCACCTGGCATGCGGCCGGCCTGATCGGCCAGTTGCGCTCCTCGCAGAACATGACGCGGCTGGCGAAGTACTCGGCCGATCTCTACGT
>NZ_RZOJ01000852.1:0-387 GCF_003998845.1 Mesorhizobium sp. M4A.F.Ca.ET.022.05.2.1
GGCTTGGGTGGCTTCTGTCTTTTGCATCTTCTTGGCTTCCAGCGCACGCTCCATCAACGTCGTGCGCTCTGTATTTTGTAGCATACCGGCCAGCCAGGCGGGCGTGAGCTCGCGCTGCTGCACCAGCCAGCCGCCGCCCGCATCCACCAGGAAGCGGGCATTGGCGCTCTGGTGGTCGTCCACCGCGTGCGGAAAGGGCACGAACAGCGCGGCCGCGCCCACGGCGGCGATCTCGGTGACGGTGCTGGCACCGGCGCGGCAGATGACCAGATCGGCCTCGGCGAAGGCCGTGGCCGTGTCGTCGATGAAGGGCGTGAGCGTGGCCTGCACGCCCGCCGCCTCGTAGTTGGCGCGCAGCGCGTCGATCTGCGCGGCGCCGCTCTGGTG
>NZ_RZOJ01000853.1:0-381 GCF_003998845.1 Mesorhizobium sp. M4A.F.Ca.ET.022.05.2.1
CAACATACGCAGAGCCGTTCGGTTAAGCATTCGCGAGGAGAACCGCAGGGCAAGCTAAGCAGTCGTCCTTTGCTAATTAAGGCCGAAAATCAGCGTCTCATTCTGCTGAGGCGTGCAAGTTTAAGGGACTGCGTTGAGGCGCAGTGACAGAGCGGCGATCGCGAATGTCGGACAAAAAACATTCCGAAAAGGAAGCATCCTAGCTGGTGAAAATGATCGAGAAACCTCGCAAGAATGGGAGTAGAATTATGAAGTTAAAATCAATCGTTGTGGCTTGCAGTTTGTTAGCGGTATTGCCCGCCGCCGGTTCTGCAGAAGAGCCTATCACGTTCGCTTCTTGGGGCGGAACTTACCAGGATGCCATGCGCCATGTCTTCTGGG
>NZ_RZOJ01000854.1:0-380 GCF_003998845.1 Mesorhizobium sp. M4A.F.Ca.ET.022.05.2.1
CCGAAACGCCACCGTCGCCGATCGGTCGCGCGATCGCGGCGAGTATCGTCGCAGTCTTCTGCGTCACGCTGATTTGGGCGTCGTTAGGCAGCATCGATATCGTCGCAACGGCGACGGGCAAGATCGTGCCAGACGGGCGCACCAAGCTGATTCAGCCGTTCGAGACGGGCATTGTCCGCGCCATCAATATACGCGATGGACAGAACGTGAAAGCCGGTGACGTGCTGATCGAGCTCGACCCGACCATGACGGAAGCCGACCAGCAGCGCCAGAGAAGTGATCTCCTTTCGGCCGAACTCGACGTCGCCCGGCTGCGCGCCGCGCTCGCCGAGGATCCACTTGCGGCCTTCCGGCCGCCGCAGGGCGCGAGCGCAGTGGAC
>NZ_RZOJ01000085.1:0-18100 GCF_003998845.1 Mesorhizobium sp. M4A.F.Ca.ET.022.05.2.1
CACAAGCAGCGACGAGGCGGACATCGCGACCGCTGCGATGAGCGGCGTCACATGCCCAGATATGGCGATCGGCACCGCAAACGCGTTGTAGACGATCGCAATTGCGATGTTCTGCCCGATCAGTCGGCCCGCCTTGCGGGAAATGTCCAATGCCAAAGGCACAGCCAGGAGGCTTTCGCGCAGGAAGACGAAGTCGGCGGCATTGCGACCGACATCGGCCGCGGTCGCCGGGGCCATCGAGACATGCGCCGCACCAAGCGCGGGCGTGTCGTTCAGCCCATCGCCCACCATCAGAACCTTGTGGCCCTGCCTCGACAGAGCCCCGATCCGCTCGACCTTGCCGGACGGAAGCAGCGCCGGAACGTAGCTGTCGATATCCAGCGCCTTGGCGACTTCGGCACAGGCATTGGCGGTGTCGCCGGACAGCATCTCGACGGATACGCCGGCATCCTGCAACTTTGCGAGCGCTGCCTTGGCATCGGAGCGCGCCGCATCCTCGAACGCGAAGGCGGCGACGATCGTCCCGTTCTTCGATAGCACCGTCCCGCCATAGCCGCCATATTTACCTTCGCCGCCGGTCCGTGCCTTCCATCCAGCCCATCCGCGCCGGCCGAGACGCCAGGTGTTGCCCTCTGTGCTGGCCTCGATACCAAAGCCTGGGTGCTCACCGACGGATCCGAGACTGGGTTGACCGGAAAAGCCCGCGAAACCGGCTATGGCCTTCGAGAACGGATGGCGCGAATGCGCGGCGATGTCTGCCGCGATCGCCAGCATGGTCGGGTCGATGGACGGCGCGTTGACCAGCCTCGGCTGGCCGAGCGTGAGCGTCCCGGTCTTGTCGAACAGTGCGGTATCGATCGCCGCCAGCCGTTCCATGGCCGAACCATCCTTGACCATGACACCGGCTTCGAACAGGCGTCGCGCCGCGACCACCTGCACGATCGGCACGGCGAGGCCGAGCGCGCATGGGCAAGTGATGATAAGAACGGCAATTGCGATCGTCATTGCCAGGTGCCAGTCGCCGGACGCGACCATCCAGCCCAGGAACGTCAGCAAGGCCGCGAGGTGGACCACAGGTGCGTAGAGGGCAGAGACCCGGTCGGCGATCCTGCGATACTGGGAGCGGCCACCTTCTGCGGCTTCCATGAGCCGGACCATTTCGGCCAGGAAGGAATCCTTCGCGGCGGCCGTCGCCTGCATTTTCAGCGGACCGGTGAGATTGAGCATGCCGGCCTGAACCTGCGCCCCCAGGCCCACGGTGCGGGGCGTGCTTTCCCCGGATACCAGCGAGCAATCGAGATCCGAGTTTCCGCTGAGGATGTTGCCATCGACCGGAATTCGCTCTCCGGCGGCGATGAGCAACTCCATGCCGGGTTCGATCTCGCCGACCGGCAGGTAGTCGCGGATGGCATCGCCACGCAGCACTACGGCGCCGCGCGCTGCGAGCCGTGCCAGTCCGTTCACCGCGGTCCGTGCCCGCTCCCGCATCACATGATCCAGTGTGCGGCCGATCAACAGGAAGAACAGCAGCGACACCGACGCGTCGAAATAGGCGTGGTCGCCGTGGTTGATCGTCTCGTAGAGGCTCATAGCGTAGGCCAGCGAGACGCCGACAGCGATCGGCACATCCATGTTCATGCGTCCATGACGCAGCGCATTCCAGGCCGAGCGGAAATAGATGCCGCCGGCGAAGGCGAGCGCGGGGATGGCGATCAGTGCAGACACCCAATGAAACAGATCGCGCGTCGGCCCCTCGGCGCCGGACCAGACGGACACCGAAAGCAGCATGATGTTGCCCGCCGCAAAGCCGGCGACCGCGACGGCGCGGATCAGTTCCGAGAGCGTCTTGTCCTGGCCGTCAGCCTCCGGATCGAACAGGTGCGCATCGTAGCCCAGCCGCCCAAGCGTGGCGACGATTGGCGGAACCTCGTCACCGTGCCACCGCACCGAAACGCGCTTTGTCGACAGATTGACGCGCGAGCTCTCGATACGCCCGAGCTTTCCAAGCGCTGTCTCGATCGTCTGAATGCAGGCTGCGCAGTGAACCGCCGGTACCGAGAGATCCGTTTGGCGCAGATCCCCGCCAAGCGAGCGGCTAGCCAACCGCATTTCCTGGCTTGACGGCAGGGCGGCTGCGCTCTCGTTCAGAGCCAACGCCATTTCAGCGCCCGGTGCACAACAGCTCATTGCAGCGCTCCATGGGAGATCATGATTCTACGGACGTCGCGATAGGGTTCCGCGAGACCGGCATCGGCATCGACTTCGACGATCCAGACGCCATCTCTCGGCGTGTGCTGCGCTGCAAATTCTTGGCCCGCGGAGGCCAGAATGATGGACTTGTCCTCTGCCTCGTAGGCGGGGTGGCGAAACAAAACCTTCACCGCGTGCAGGGGAACGGGTTTGCCTGCGGCATCGCTGAGGCCGTAGCGGACCTCACCCCATGCGATCGTCAGTTTGCCGGTCCAGCCGAGCGCCGCCCGCGCGCGCCCTTCCTCGGCCTTTCGGTTAAACTGCTGGCTCGCCACATAGGTGTTTTCGACAACGAGCCCGGTCCAACTCTTGCTGGCCAGCGTCGCCATGGTCAGGTTGACGCCAATGACCACGCCGAAGAAGTCGAGAATAATGAACAGCATATGCCGGCCGGTGAATTCGCGGGATTTCTGCGAATGGGCGCTCATCTGGCGGGCTCCGGTGCATTGAACGTGGCCGTGTATTCGGCGGATTCGAGGCCGGCCTTGTCCTCGATCAGGAACTTGAAGCTCTGCGCGGCGCCGCCGATCTGGTCGGCTGGCTGGCGGACGAAGACCTTCAGGGTCTTCAGCCGGTCGGGATCGGCCAGGGTGGCGAAAGAGCGGGCGGGGGGAAGCTCAATGCCGACCGTGCTCATCTCGGCGCCCGGCAGGCCTTGCAATGTGACGACGATCGTCCTCGGCTCGGGGATCATGTTGAGCAGCTTGACGGTGTAGCCGTTGCGGATCGAGCCGTCCGAGAGCGTCACGAATTGCGGATTGCGGTCGTGCAGGACGTTGAGCTCCAGGCGCTCGCGGGTCAGCAGCGAATAGAGCAGCGCGAGCCCGACCGCCGACCATGCGCCCAGATAGATGAAGGTGCGCGGACGGAAGATCTTGCGAATGTGGAAATGCGCCAACTTTTCCGAAAAGGCGCCGTCGGCAGTTCGCACCAGCGAGGGATCCACCGGGCGTGCCCCCCCCGCGGTGGCCACAGCCATGTTGGCATTGTAGTCGGACAATGTCGCATAGGAGATCAGCCCGCGCTGCCTGCCGAGCTTGTCCATCACGCTGTCGCAGGCATCGATGCAGAGCGCGCAGGTGATGCATTCGAGCTGCTGACCGTCCCGAATGTCGATACCCATCGGGCAGACCGCGACACAGGCATTGCAGTCGACGCAATCGCCAACTGGCTGTCCGGCGGCAAGGGCTTTCTTGGCATGGCGCGAGCGGGGCTCGCCGCGCCAGTCATTGTAAGTCACAGTGAGCGAATTCTCGTCCAGCATGGCGGCCTGGATGCGCGGCCATGGGCACATGTAGGTACAGACCTGCTCGCGCATCAGCCCGCCGAATGTGTAGGTGGTCGCCGTCAGCACGAGGATGGTCACATAGGCGACCGGCGCGGCGGTGCCATGGAAAACCTCACCGGCCAGTGTCGGCGCATCGGCGAAATAGAAGATCCAGGCGCCGCCGGTTGCTGCCGCTATCACCAGCCAGATGGCGTGCTTCGATGCACGCAGCACCAGCTTGCGTGCCGTCCATGGGCCGGCGTCAAGCTTCATGCGGGCGTTGCGATCGCCTTCGATCGCCCGCTCTACCACCAGGAACAGGTCGACCCATACGGTCTGCGGGCAGGTATAGCCGCACCAAGCGCGGCCGACCGTGGATGTAATCAGGAAGAGGCCGATGCCGGCCATCATCAGAAGTCCAGCGACGTAGTAGAATTCCTGCGGCCATATCTCGATGAAGAAGAAGTAGAAGCGGCGGTTGGTGAGATCGAGCAGCACTGCCTGATCGGGCGCGAACGCGCCGCGATCCCACCGCAGCCATGGCGTCAGGTAGTAGATGCCCAGCGTGATCGCCATCACCAGCCATTTGAAGCGGCGAAAGCTGCCTGAAGCGCGTTTCGGGAAGATCTTCCTGCGCGGGGCATAAAGCGGCTGCCGGACCCTGGCGGAGTTGACCGCCTCTGCCTCCAGCCGTTCCACCTGCGTCTGATCCAGCACCTTCATCTCCATTTGCGCACGACCGATAATCCCGCCCGAGCAACTCTTGCCGCCGGATGGGCTTCGCCGCGTTGATGCAGGTCAATCTTCACATGACGGAATGAAACGAGGCCCGGCGCTGGCCGGGCCTCTACGCTTTGGCGGCCGAGGGCCGAGAATAGGCCCCGCCTCCTATTCTCCGCCGCCAAGCGAATGGACGTAGACTGCAAGCTCCTTGACCTTGGTCTCGCCGAGACGTCCGATCCAGGCTGGCATGACGCCATGTTTCGGCGCGCGGACCTGGGCCGCGATGGCCGTCTCGCCCGATCCGTAGAGCCAGATCGCATCGGTCAGGTCGGGCGCCCCGAACTCCCTGTTGCCCTTCGCATTAGCGTCATGGCAGGCGACGCAATTTTCCGCGAACACCTTGGCGCCGGGCTCGATCAGGCCTTTGTCCTGGACCGGACCGGAAAGGCTGGCGACATAGGCGCTGACCTGCTTGATCTGGTCGCCCGTGATGATGTCGCCAAAGGCAGGCATTTCCGATTGCCGCGTATCAGGATTGGAGGCGAAGCGGATGCCGTGCATGATCGTCTGCTCGAGCTGCTCGGCATTGCCGCCCCACAACCAGTCGTCGTCGTTGAGGTTGGGGAAACCCGCGGATCCTTGGGCGCCTGAGCCGTGGCACTGCACACAATTGACCTTGAACGTCGCTCCGCCGGCCGCAACCGCGAATTCACGCAGCGCGTCATCAGCAGCGATCTCGGAGACGGTCTTCGCCTGGATGGCGGCGACATACTTGCCTTTTGCGGCTTCGGCCGCGGCCAACTCGTTCTTGACATCGTTGCGGCTGGAGTAGCCGAGCGCGCCCCTTGTCGCCGAAGACAGCATTGGCCACGCCGGATAGGCGATGGTGTAGCCGATCGCCCAGGCGATGGTGATGTAGAAGGTTATCACCCACCAGCGGGGAAGAGGGTTGTTGAGCTCCTTGATGCCGTCCCACTCATGGCCGGTCGTCGAGATGCCCGAGACGTCGTCGATATGCTCTGTGCTCATGATCAGTCGTCCTTGAGGGGAATGCGGGCGGCTTCGTCAGCCTGGCTGCGACCGCCGGGCCGCAGTGCGAAGGCAATGCATCCGACAAAGAACAGCGCCATGGCGAGCAGGCCCCAGCTGTCGGCGAATTCCCGCATCAGATTGTAATCCATGGTCGGTCTCCTCAGCGGTAGCCGGCGGCTTCGTCGTAGGTCTTGAAATCGACCAGAGTGCCGAGCATCTGGAGATAAGCGACCAGGGCATCCATCTCGGTGACCTGCAGCGGATTGCCGTCGAAGTCGCCGACCTTGGCTTTCGGATAGCGCTTTTCCAGGCCGGACGTGTCGGCACTGGGATCGGCCTGTGCCATCAGATCGGCATTGGCGTTGGCGATCATGTCGTCGGAATAGGGGACACCGACCCGGCTGTTGGCGACCAGATGCGTCGAGAAGTTCTTCACCTCGACCGGCGTATCCTTCAGGAAGGCATAGCGAGGCATGATCGATTCCGGCACCACCGAACGCGGATCGGCGAGGTGTTGCACATGCCAAGCGTTGGAGTAGCGATCGCCGACGCGCGCGAGATCGGGGCCGGTTCGTTTGGAGCCCCACTGGAACGGATGATCGTACATCGACTCCGCCGCCAGGCTGTAGTGACCATAGCGCTCGACCTCGTCGCGGAACGGCCGGATCATCTGGCTATGGCAGAGATAGCAGCCCTCGCGCACATAGATGTTGCGCCCCGCGAGTTCGAGCGGCGAATAGGGCCGCATGCCTTCGACCTTCTCGATCGTGTTGTCGAGATAGAAGAGCGGTGCGATCTCGACGATGCCGCCGACAGTCACCACGAGCAGCGAGCCAATGAGAAGAAGCGTCGCGTTCTTCTCGATGATTGCGTGTTTGTCCATCAAGCCCATGTGTGGCTCCTTATTCGGCAGGCTGGAGGGCGGGCTCGGAACCCGGCAACGGTTGCTCCTCGCGCTGGTAGCCGAGGATGGTCATGGTGATGTTCCAGGCCATCAGCAGCGCGCCGGAGAGATACATCGCGCCGCCCGCAGCCCGCATCACATAGTAGGGATGCATGGCAGCGACGGTTTCGGCGAAGGAGTAGACCAGGAAGCCCTGCTCATCATATTCGCGCCACATCAGGCCCTGCATGATGCCGGAAACCCACATCACCGCGGCGTAGACAACGATCCCCAGCGTGGCCAGCCAGAAGTGCCAGGTGACGAGCCGCAGCGAATACAGACGCTCGCGGTTCCAAAGTTTAGGCACCATGTAATAGATCGCGCCGAACGAGATCATGCCAACCCAGCCGAGCGCGCCGGAATGGACGTGGCCGATGGTCCAGTCCGTGTAGTGCGACAGCGAGTTGAACGCCTTGATCGACATCATCGGACCTTCGAAGGTCGACATGCCGTAGAAGGCGATGGCTACGACCATCATGCGGACAATCGGATCGGTGCGGATCTTGTCCCAGGCGCCGGAGAGCGTCATGAGGCCGTTGATCATGCCACCCCAGGAAGGCATCCACAGCATGATCGAGAACACCATGCCCAGCGTCTGCGCCCAGTCGGGCAGGGCGGTATAGTGCAGGTGATGGGGGCCCGCCCAAATGTAGAGAAAGATGATCGCCCAGAAGTGGATGATCGAAAGCCGGTAGGAGTAGACCGGCCGGTTCACTTGCTTGGGCACGAAATAGTACATCATGCCGAGGAACCCGGCGGTCAGGAAGAAGCCAACGGCGTTGTGGCCGTACCACCACTGCGTCAGCGCGTCCTGAACGCCGGAAAAGGCGGAATAGCTTTTCGAGCCCAGCAGCGAGGCGGGCATTGAGAGGTTGTTGACGACGTGCAGCATCGCGATGGTGACGATGAAGGACAGGTAGAACCAGTTCGCGACGTAGATGTGCGGTTCCTTGCGCTTCAGGATCGTGCCGAGGAACAGGATGAGATAAGCGACCCAGACGATGGTCAGCCAAAGGTCCACATACCATTCGGGTTCGGCGTATTCGCGGCTCTCGGTGATGCCAAGCAGGTAGCCGGTCGCGGCCATGACGATGAAAAGCTGATAGCCCCAGAACACGAACCAGGCGAGATCGCCGCCGAAGAGCCGGGCGCGGCAGGTGCGCTGCACAACATACAGAGACGTGCAAAGCAGCGCATTGCCGCCGAAGGCGAAGACAACGCCGGATGTGTGCAGCGGCCGCAGGCGGCCGAAGTTGAACCAAGGCTGGATGTTGAGGTCCGGGTAGGCAAGCTGCAAGGCAATGATCACGCCGACCAGCATGCCGACGACGCCCCAGAACATCGTTGCGATGGCACCGTAACGGACCGGCCCATCCATATAGGCGGAGGGATCAATCGGGACGGGCGCTGCAAAGCTCGTGTTGCGCAGGAGGACAACGACAGAACCGAGCAACACAAAGAACAGCACCCACATGTGCTGCCGGAAAGGTTCGTCGACACCAAAGCCGGCTGCCACCAGCGCCAGGAAGGTGAAGAAGCACAACAAGACAATTTCCGTGCCGAATTTCATGGCATGTCCCCGACCTTGGATTCTGGTGCGCGGACGTCGATCCGCATCGGCACCAATTCCGCAGTTGCTGCGGTGTCGCCTTGATCCAGGTCAAAGCCGCCTTGTTTTGGATTGGGCAGCCTCGATCCAGCCAAGGGAGACTGCATTGAGCGGGGAGCAAGGACCGTCGTTGTTCGATGCGCGCAGCGAAGACGCGATGGCTTCGGCGCGAGTGGGCAGGGAGGCGATCCCAGCCGCGGTGATGAAGCGCGCGCATTGGGAGAAGCTGCAGCTCTGCGTTGCCCTGGAAAGAATTGCAGACGCCTTGCCAGGCGTCGATCGTCTGAAGTGCCTCGGCACGGCCAACGCGATCGTTCCGCTGCTGCGCAGCATTCATCGATACGAAGAGACGGTCATCTTTCCCGCCTACGAGGTTGCGGTGGCGGCCAACAATGCGGGTGTTGCTTCAATCCAGCGGCTGCGCGCCGAGCACGTCGAAGACGAATGCTTCGCCGACGAGATCACTGAAATTCTGCTGGCGATCGGTCACGGCGAGAGGGTAGATAATGCAGAAGCCATCGGCTTCATGTTGCGCGGTTTCTTCGAAAGCCTGCGCCGGCATATAGCGTTTGAACGCGAGCACGTGCTGCCGCTGATCAGGATCGCAGATTCTGACTAGAACCGCAAGGGCGCCGGCGACGCCGGGTCTAGGCGCCGGAGCGCTGCTCCAGCCGGCCGAGGCTGTCCACCAAAACGCGCCGGTTGTTCTCGATCCGGATGACGTCATCGGTTCGCAGCCTGGTCAACTGGCGGCTTACCGTCTCGATCGTCAGACCGAGGAAATCCGCGATATCCGCGCGCGTCAGCGGCAGATCGAACGTCGCCGACCTGGCCGCCGGGTCGGCTGTGGGGTCGATGTTCCTGGCGATCATCAGGAGGAAGCTTGCCACCTTCTCCGACGCGGTCTTGCGGCCCAGCGTCACCATCCAGTCGCGCGCCTCATCGAGCTCGTTCAGCGCCTGCTTGAGCAGGCGATGTTCGAGCTCCGGCGATTCCTTCATCATGCGTTCGATGGCCGTCTTCGGGAACGAACAAAGGGAGACAGCCGTTGCGGCCTCCGCGTTGATTTCGCTTTCCGCCTTGAACGGACGTCCCAGAAAATCCGGCGCGAACTGGAGGCCGACAATCTGCTGGCGTCCATCCGAAAGGCTCTTCGTCAGTTTCACGACGCCGGAAAGTATGTTCGAATAGCTGTCGATGGCCTGGGCGTCGCCGATCAGTTCGGCCCCGGGCTCGACACTGTGCCTTGACGAGGTTCTGGCGAGCCCGACGAGCTGGTTGGGATCGAGCGCGCCGCAGACGCCGCGATGCCGCGCTTCGCAGGACTGGCAAAGCACGGGAATGCCGGAACTGTGAACGTCCTGTCTGACGGTCATTTCATCGCTCGAGGTCAAGATGCAGGCAGAATACCACCGCTGCCTCGAGAATCGTTGCGTCAGTTTGTCCTTGCCGTCAGCTGCTTTGACGAAGATCAAGGACGCGGCATTCTGGCGTTTCTAGGGTGCCGCTCATGCAGACAAATGCGGCCAACAACAGCCAGGCAAGTTTGACCGTCGCGGCGGGAGAAAACGTTCCGCGCTACACGAGCTATCCGACTGCGCCGCACTTTCACGCCGGCGTTGACGCGATAACGGTTCGCGGCTGGATGAACGCGCTCGAAGGCGATGACGAGATTTCACTCTACCTGCATGTCCCCTATTGCGACAGGCTGTGCTGGTTCTGCGCATGCCATACCAAGCAGACAAGACACTATGCGCCGGTAACGACTTTTCTGAGCGCTCTGCACAGGGAGATTGAAACGGTCGCGCAGCTTGTGAGCGACAGGGGTCGCATCCGAGCCGTCCATTTTGGAGGCGGTTCGCCGACCATGTTGAAACCCGACGACATGCTGGCGCTCGGAAAACTCCTGCGGCACCGGTTCGAATTTCTTGAGGACGCCAGTGTCAGCGTCGAAATCGATCCCAACGACATGGACGAGACCCGTCTGGACGCCCTCGCCGCAATCGGCATGACCAGAGCCAGTCTGGGCGTACAGGACTTCGATCCCAAGGTGCAGAAGGCGATCAACCGCGAACAGAGCTTTCAGTTGACCCGCCATGTTGTGGACGGCACCCGCGCGCGCGGCGTGAGATCCGTCAATCTGGACCTGCTTTACGGGCTGCCGCACCAGACACTCGAAAGCGTTGCCTCGACGGTCACGCAGGCGCTGACGCTGGAGCCCGACAGGATTGCGTTGTTTGGATACGCGCATGTACCGTGGTTCAAGAAGCATCAAACGATGATCGACGATGCGTGGCTGCCGCAGTCCGCCGAACGGTTGGCTCAGTCGCAGCTGGCAGCTCAGCTGATCGTGTCAGCCGGATATGAGGCAATCGGAATAGACCACTTCGCAAAGCCGGATGATGCGCTCGCCATCTCGGCTCGCGCCGGAAAGATTCGTCGCAATTTCCAGGGCTATACCGAGGATCGGTGCGAAACCCTGATCGGTCTCGGGCCATCCGCCATCAGCCGCTTCCGGCAAGGCTACGCACAGAACATCACCGCAACGGGCGAGTACGAGAAGGCTGTGAACAGCGGACAACTCGCGACGGGCCGCGGCATCGAGCTGAGTGTCGACGATGTCGCGAGAGGCTGGATCATCGAACGCCTGATGTGCCAATTCCGCTTTTCGGCCATCGATCTGGTGGAGCTCTTCGGATCGGTCGGCGAAGAGCTGCTCCTCGTGGCAAGCCGCCTGGCCATCGGCGGCGCCGGCAAGATGCTTGCACTCGACGGCGAGACCTTTGTCGTGCCGGAGGAGAGCCGCCCCATCGTCAGGACAGTGGCGGCGAGGTTCGATAAATATCTCGAAAAGGGAACGGGCAGACATTCCGTGGCAGTCTGAAACGGTCCGGGCGGCCGGTCAAAAGTGCTCGCCAACCCTGAACGGGCCGATGCGCGTTCCGGCCGCGATCAGATAGGCGGTCGACCAGCCGAGCAGGAGAAAACCGTTCACCCCTTCCAGTGCCGCCAGCACGCGCCATGCGTGAACAGGCACGATGTCGCCATAGCCAACCGTCGAGAAGGTGATGGTGGAGAAGTAGAGCGCCGTCTCGAAGTCGGGCAGGACGCCGAGCATGCGATACACCCCGGCCCACAACCAGACCTCGGCTGTCATCACGGCAAAAAGACCCATTACCACGCTGATCATCGCAAGAACGCGGCTTCGCCGACCATGCATGCGAAATCGCGCCACCAGATGTCCCATCGCACGGGTGACCGCGATGAGGCCGAAGGTGTGAATGACGACCGTCAGGCCTATGACGATCGTGCCGACCAACAGGTTGAGAGCCATGGGAGAAAATTAGGAACCGCGAGAGATGGTTTCCTTGCGCGAGATCAAACCTGAAGTCCAGGCAGGTTCCGCCAGGGCCAGCTATCGGCCACCGACTGTCGAAGTGGGTGGAAGCCGAAAGAACATCGCCAGTTTCAGGCTCGTCGCTATCCGCTGCGCCCGGTCGACAAACACTGCCGCTGTCTCCGGAGCGAAGAGTTCGGCCGCCGTCTGACCAAACAGGGCGCGCCAGATCTCGAAATCGGCCTCGGTGACATCCTTGAGTTTGAGATGAGCGGGCACCGGGCGGCCGTGATAGTCACCGCTCTTCAGGATGACGGAACACCAGAAGTCCGTCATTTTCTCCAGGTGCGGCTGCCAATCACCGGTGATCTCGCGTGCGAAAATCGGTCCAAGCCGTTCGTCGTTCCTGACTTTGGTGTAGAACTCGCGGACCAGTTTTCCGATCGACTCCCGATCGACACCGGCGTGGTCCAAGGGTTGTTCCGCGACGGGGCGCACCCTGTCGACCAAAGCTAGTTTCGAGGTCATCACATTCTTTGGTTGCTGCTGCTATCAGGACAAGCCCAGGCGCCGAAGGGCGGCCTGCACGAAACCGGGCCGGTCGCGGACAAGCCGGAAACCCAGATTGTCGGGCGGCGTTCCTGCGGCGCAGCCGCCGCTTTTGCCGTCCCGAATGAAGTTCGACATGTAGGTGCGGTGGAAGCCCTCCACGGCGTGCACCCCGCAATTGTCGATCGATCTGGCGATATCCGCACCGCCCCCAGCGACCGTCGCATGGACGTAGCATGTCGCAGTCCATTCCCAGATGTTGCCGGCAACGTCCGCCAATCCCTTCGAGTTGACACCAAAGGCGCCCTGTACCCTTGGTGCAGGATCCGGCTTCCGGCCTAGCGCGCTCTCGAGGCGATATTGGGCCAGCCAGCGTCGCGCGGGGTTGTTCGGGTCGCCATTGCCGCCCTCGATGTCAGCCCGGAATCGTTCGCCCGCAGCATAGGCCCACTCCGTGTCCGTGGGCAACCGCCATGCCTCACCGGTACGGGCTGACAGCCACCTCGCATAGGCTTCGGCATCGAGATAGCTCACACCCGTGACGGGAACGGTGCCCACGCTTGCCGTGTCAGCCGGCTTGCAGGCGTCGTCCGCCACGCAACCTGCATATTCCGAAACGCTTACCTGGTACTTCATGATTTCCAGCGGTGCATCGATCGTCTCCTTTACGACGGGCGCCGCGACGGGATGGTTTTCCTGGAGGAATTCCCCCGGCTGTGGGTGATAGAATGAGCCGGGCCCGAGCACCACCAGTTCGCGCACGGCCACCGGTTGAAGGGTCTCCAAGGAGCTCGTGTCGAGCGCATGGGTTATGCCCATGCCGATCAACGCGGCAGCTGCAATCGTTCCGGAGGCAAAGAGAGGGTCAAAGGACATCGCATCAAGTCCGGCCGTGAGTGCAACCCGTTGGCTCCGCCGCGGGTTGCACCGAGGTTCCGATCTCCCGCCTATGAAGCGATCGCCCTGGGCGCCTCGACCTGCATCATCAGGTCGTCACCTCCGCCGGAGCGCACGCATCACTTCATCAGGTCGGTCCAGATACGGGTATAGAGTTCGTCGACCTCGGCGGGGCAGACTTCCTGCCAGCCGCCGGCGGCAATGTACTCCGCCGGAATGTTCAACTCGGGCGCGGCCTTGATGTCGTCGCGCATGAATTGGGTCGAGCCCTTGATGCCGTTGGCATAGGTCGCGAAGTTCGAAATCAGGGCCGCGTTTTCAGGCGCCATGATGAAGTTCAGGAACTTCTTGGCATTGTCCGGATGCGGCGCGTCGGCGAGGATTGCCACGCTGTCCATGAACAGCGAATAGCCTTCCTTGGGGAAGCCGAGCTTTATGTCGGCATTGACCTGCCGCGCCCGGAATGCGGCGCCATTGTAGTAGAGCTGGGCCAGCGTATCGCGGCTGTCCATCTTTTCGATGCCGTAATCCATCGAGACCCAGGACTTCTTGGCTTCGAGCAGCTTGTCTCGAACCTTCTTCAGCAGCGCCTTGTCTCCGGTGCACCAAGTGCCGCCCATGTACCGGATGGCGGCATACAGAACATCGTTCTTCTCGGGCACGACATTGATCTTGCCCTTCAGTTCCTGCGGCGGATCGAGCCAGATTGCGCTGGTGTTGATGTCACCCTTGTAGACGGAAGTGGCAACGACCGGCCCAGTCATACCCCACTGCCACGGCACAGAGTAATGACGGCCCGGATCCCAGCCGACATTCACCCAGCGTTCGTCGACATTCTTGAAATTCGGCATCTGGTCGGGCCGCGATTCAAGGAGGAGACCCTCTTTGATCCAGATCGGCACGAAATTGGCCGACGGAACCACCATGTCGAAACCCGAGCCGCCCGCCCTGACCTTGGACAGCGCGGTATCGTTGGAGTCGTAGTCCGTCACCGTGACCTTGATGCCGGTTTCCTTCTTGAATTTTTCCAGGAGTTCCGGGCTGGTGTAATTGCCCCAATTATAGAGGCTCAGTTCTTCCTCTGCGAGGGCCGCTGAACTTGCCGCCGCAAGCAGCATCGCCGATGTCAGCGCCGTCAATATGGATCGCATGCTTGTCACTCCTCTGTAAGGTTGATTATTTTTTGCGGTTGATCAGATGCACGGCCGTCACCAGAAGGATCGAGGGCACCAAGAGCATGGTGGCGGCAGCATTGACTTCGGGGGTCATGTCGCGACGGATCTGACCCAGCATGTAGGTCGGCAGGGTTTCCTGTCCGCCGGACTTCACGAGATCGGTGATGACGACATCATCGAGCGAAATGACGAAGGCCAGCATGAAACCCGCTATGATGCCGGGCGCCAGCCTCGGAAGCGTCACATGCAGGAACGTCTTCCACGGATCCGCATAGAGATCGGCCGCCGCGGTTTCGAGGGTCAGATCCATGCCTTCCAGCCGAGCACGGATCGGCAGATAGGCAAACGGGATGCAGAAGGCCGTGTGCGCCAGGACCAGATAGCCGGTTCCCGAGTAGCCGGTTGCTGACTTGACTGCCGCGAACACGATCAGAAGCGAGATGGCCGTTACGATTTCAGGAACGATCAGAGGCTGGTTGATCAGGGCGTAGGAGACCAACTGCCCGCGATAGGCGTCGGTTCGGGTCATGGCGATGGCGGCCATCGTGGCCATGACGGTCGCCAGGACGCCGGCCACGGTGGCAAGAAACAAAGAGAAGAGAGCTGCATTGATGATCAGGTCGTTGTGCCAGGCCTTGACGAACCAATCGAAGGAGAAGCCGCCCCAGACGCCGAGCGAGGAGGTCGCGTTGAAGGCGAACACGACGAGGATGAGGATCGGCAAATAGAGAGCGACGATCGCCGATCGCGCAATAATGCTGAAGCCTGGCTGCGCCTTCAGATCGAATGCGTGCTGACTAGCGGCCATGCGCATTCTCCTTACCCGAACTTCCGCGGATGTAGATGATGAGCGCCACTGTCACGATCACCAGGAGGCAGATGGACAGTGCTGCGCCGAGGGGCCAGTTTCGACCCTGACCGAACTGCAGTTCGATCAGGTTGCCCATCATCATGTTCTTTCCCCCGCCCAAGACGCGCGGCGTCACATAGGCGCCGATTGCGGGGATGAAGACGAGGATCGATCCGGCGATCAGGCCCGGCTTGCAGGAGGGGATGACGATATGCCAAAGCACCTTTGAGCGCGTCGCATAAAGATCGTACCCTGCCTCCACAAGGTTGAAATCCATGCGCTCAAGGCTCGCATAGATCGGCAGCACCATGAGTGGCAGGTAGACGTAGACGAGCCCCAGGAGAACCGCCCCGTCCGTGAACAGCATCTGCATGGGCTTGTCGATCAACCCGGCCCAGATGAGGATATTGTTGACCGGCCCCTGATTGGACAGGATGCCCATGATCGCGAAGGTGCGGATCAGAAGATTGGTCCAAAAGGGGATCGTGATCAGCAGCATCCATTGCGACCGGACCTGCTCGGGCCGGGTCGCAATGTAATAGGCGGTCGGGAAGCCGATGAGCAGCGTGGCTAGCGTCGTGACCAGTGCCAGTTTGATGGAACGCCAGAAGATGATGAGATTGGCATCGGCCAGTACGAGCGTGTCGTCAAAGGGATCCCGCTCCACAAAGACGTTCGTCCAGCCGTCGAGGCTGAACTGACCGAGTGCGACGCCGCCGAAGGCGCCCTTTGCCATCACCGAATAGACAAGCATCACTGCAAGCGGCCCGACAGAGGCGATCACGATGGTCGCCAGGGCCGGCGCCTTGAGCAACCAGCGGCGCCGGCTTTCGGCGGTTCGGCGTGTGGCCGCCATCTCAGCGATGCTGGACATGTTCGCCTCCGAGCAGCCAGGCGCTATGGCTATGGATTCGCAGCCATACCTGTGTGCCGGACGTCCTGATTTTCTCTTGTTCCGGGCTGTTGGTCAGGCGGACTGTGAAAGTCGAACCGTCGTTCAGGCGCAATTGAAGGCGGGTGTCCGTCCCAACGAAAACCTCGTCCTCGACGACTGCAGGAATGCAGTCCGATGACGGGGAGTCGAGGACGTCGACATGTTCCGGGCGGATCAGGACCTGAACCGTCCCGTCGCCGGAAGTTCCGGCTTTGCCGTAGGCGGTAGCGACAGCGCCAGCAATTCTGACCTGGTGAGCATCCCCAGCGGCCTGCCCGACAAGCCGGCCGCTCAGAATGTTCGATTCGCCGATGAAGTCGGCGACGAACCTATCCACCGGAGCGTTGTAGATTTCTCTTGGACGGCCAACCTGGAGCACCCGCCCACGGTTCATGACGGCAATGCGGTCGGACATTGCCAGGGCTTCCTCCTGATCGTGCGTCACGAAAATAAACGTGATGCCGGTTTCAGTTTGGAGTCGCTTCAATTCGACCTGCATCTCCTTTCTCAGCTTGTAGTCGAGGGCCGACAACGGTTCATCGAGCAAAAGCACTTCCGGTTGCGGAGCCAGAGCGCGGGCCAGGGCGACACGCTGCTGCTGCCCGCCGGAGATCTCACTGGTCCGCCGGTCGGCAAGCGTTTCCATCCGCACGAGTTTCAGCATCGCGGCCACGCGATCCACGCACCTGGACTTCGTCCAGCCCAGCATTTTCAGTCCGAAACCGATGTTCTCGCCGACAGACATGTGGGGAAAGAGCGCGTAGTTTTGGAAAACCGTGTTGATTGGCCGCCGAAACGGCGGAAGCGCCGCAATGTCCTTGCCGCGGAGCAGGATTTGTCCGTTGGTCGGAAAGTTGAACCCAGCGATCAGCCTCAAAAGCGTCGTTTTTCCGCAACCGGACGGGCCCAGCAACGTAAAGAACTCGTTTTCGGTAATGTCGATCGACACATCATCAAGCGCCAGGAAGGCCGAGGCGCCGGTGCCATAACTCTTTTGCAGGCCGATCGCCTGGATCGCCAGGCGACGATCCGCGGTTTGCGGTTGGGTGGGTTGGGACAATGCCAGCATATCAGGCCTCGAAGGTAACGCGACCGCCGCAGACGGTGAGTGCAGGTGAGAGGGTGTTGATCTCCCCGGGTGAAACGGCCTCGATATCGCCGGATAGGAGGACAAAATCGGCGAAATGACCGGGTTTGAGTTGTCCCTTCCGGTCCTCCGCGTGTTCGGCATAGGCACCTTCGATCGTATAGGCGGCAATCGCCTCGTGGAGGGTGTAGCTCTGGTCTGGCAGATGCTGCGCCCAGGGCTCGCGGTTGACGGCCGCATGGATGCCGGCCAGGACGTCAATCCGCGCCACCGGCCAATCCGACGCAAAGACAACATGGGCTCCCGCCTGCTTTAAAGTCCGCCAGGCATAGGCAAGCGGCCAGCGATCGGGCCCGATGCGGGTCTTGGCCGGTTCAAGCGGGAAATCCATCACGCCCGGGGGATGAGGCGGCTGCATGGACGCGATCGCGCCAAGGGCAGCAAAGCGCGGAATGTCGTTGGGCTGGATGACCTCGATATGCTCGATCCGGTGGCGCGCGTCCCGCGGGCCATTGGCCTTCATGGCGGCTTCATAGCCGTTCAGGACCGCGCGCACCGCACCGTCGCCGATCGCGTGCACGGCGATCTGCAGACCGCGCCGGTCCGCCTCGGTCGCCATTTCCGTGAATTGGGCCTGCGTGAAGAGCGGTTCCCCGGTGAAGTCGGGCCGGTCTGCATAGCCGTCGACGAGATAAGCGGTGTAGCCTTCGATCACGCCGTCATAAAAAGCCTTCACGAGACCGGAGTTCAGCCAGTCCCCGCGATAGTCGTCATTCATGCGGGACGCCTTTTCCAGCATGTCGACCGTCATGAAGTTCTTGAAATGGAAGGGAACCTTGACGCGGCAGAGCAGGGCGCCCTGTTCCTGGATCTCGTCGAGCAGTTCCAGTGTGTAAAGATTTCCGTCCATGTTGTGGATCGACGTGATCCCGTGCCTGGCGCACCAGGCCAGGGCGGCTTTTATGGACGCCCGGTCCAGCGCCCTTTCCGCTGGCGTTGGCGGTTCGGGCGGCTCGCCTCCCGTGGAAAGCCCCAGCGACGAACGAAATGTGCCGGCATAGACATTGACCGGTCCGAAGGCCTCGACTTCGCGCAGTTCGCCGGTAGCAAGGCCATCGCCGCCCATGACCACCTCGTTGCCGGGGCCCAGGGCTTTGCCGTGGAGAAGCCGGACTTCCTCTAGCAGTATGGTGTTGGCCCACATTGTGTGATGGTCAAAGGCCACGAAGGCCAGGGGCCGGTCATCGAGGATGCTGTCGAGGAAATGCCGGTCGATCGGGCTGCCATCGAGCATGTCATAGTCGGCACCCTGGCAAAAAAGGACCTTCGCTTCCGGATTTGCCGCGGCGTGAGCCAGCACTTTTTCGCGGATCGCGGTTTTACCCTTCGTGCCCGTCAGCAACAGGTCATTGAGGATGGCGCCGCCGCCAAACACATGCATGTGCGC
>NZ_RZOJ01000086.1:0-17984 GCF_003998845.1 Mesorhizobium sp. M4A.F.Ca.ET.022.05.2.1
GATAGGCGCCGGCCGCGGACTCCGCGGAAAGCATGATGGCGTCCGCGCCCTCGAACACGGCGATCGACACGTCCGAGACCTCGGCGCGCGTCGGCACCGGCGCGGTGATCATCGATTCCAGCATCTGCGTCGCGATTACCACCGGTTTGCCAGCGCGGCGCGCGGCACGCGTGATCTGCTTCTGGATGCCGGGCACCGCCTCCAGCGGCATTTCGACGCCGAGATCGCCGCGCGCAACCATCAGCGCGTCCGACAGCTCGATGATTTCAGGCAGACGGGCCACCGCTTGCGGCTTCTCGATCTTGGCCATGATCAGTGCCCGGCCGCGCGCGATCTTGCGCGCTTCTGCGAGATCCTCCGGCCGCTGCACGAAGGACAGCGCCACCCAGTCGACGCTGGCCGCCAGCACCGCGTCGAGATCGGCGCGGTCCTTCTCGGTCAGCGCGCCGACCGGCAGGTCGGTGTCGGGCAGGCTGACGCCCTTCTTGTCGGAGATCGTGGTGCCGGCGACGACCGTGCAAATGATCGACTTGCCGTCGCTCTTCACCGCCCTGAGCTCCAGCTTGCCGTCATCAATCAAAAGCCGGTGACCGGCCTCGACCGAGCTCAGGATTTCCGGATGGGGCAGGTAGACTCTGCTCGAGGTGCCGGGTTCCGGATTGTTGTCGAGCGTGAAGGTCTGGCCGACGCTGAGCGTCTCCTTGCCGTTTGCGAACTTGCCGACGCGCAGCTTCGGACCCTGCAGGTCGGCGAGAATGCCGATCGGCCGGCCGACCGCGTCCTCGACCGCGCGGATGCGCCCGACCAGCGTGCGCATCAGATCGTGGTCAGTATGGCTCATATTGATGCGGAAGACATCGGCGCCGGCTTCGAAAAGCTTCTTCAACATCTCCTCGGAGGAGGAGGCCGGACCGATGGTGGCGAGGATCTTGACCTTGCGGTTACGTCTCATTGACTGTTTGTTCCCGGGGCGGGGGCCGCTGGTGCGCCTCCCGTTGCGGGCTCGTCGGTCAGCTGGACCATCCAGCTTGCCTGCTCGCCCGTGTCATATTCTTGGAATCCGGCGCGTTGGAAGCCCCGGGCGACGCAATCGGTTACGCCGGCAATCTTGAACTCTTTTTCGGCCACGCACATGTTGATCGGGCCATCCCAGCGCCCGCCGCGCTCGGCGTCTTCTGCATAAAGATAGTAAAACCTTGATGACAGCGGACCCTCGATCAGCGTCTTGCAGCTCGACCCTTCGATGTGCCACCAGCCCTCGGTGATCCAGCCGGCCTTGGCGCGATAGCCGATGCCGACGCCGACCAGGTTCTGTGTGGCGTTGCAGACGCGGAAATCGGCCCGGGCGGGCGACGCCGCGACCATGGCTGTGAGCCCGGCGGCGACGGTCAGGATCGGCAAGGCGAAGGCACGGCGCATGCGCGACCTGCCGGCGGAACCCATCCTGAAACCCCTCAAGAACGACATCTGCATCTCTCGACGCCCCTTTTCGGCAAACTCCGGGCGCATGTCAACGCGCCGTTTTGTTCAATTCCAATCGATTTAGAAGGCCCCAGGCGCGATTTGTCGCCATGCGTTGGATTCTTCGCAGAAACCGTGGCCAAACAACGGCATTGCGCCAGCGTCCTCTTCGTGGAATGACGTTACCACTCTGCCGGGAAGCCAGCGACCAGACCAATTCCAGCCGATGACCCGATCCACAGTTTTCGCGCCTTTCGATATCGTCGAAGGCGATCGCAAGCGAGGCATCGTTCTGCTTGGCGATCATGCCCGCCGCGCCCTGCCTGAGGAGTATGGCAGCCTCGGCCTGCCGGCGAGCGAGTTCGAGCGGCACATCGCCTACGATATCGGCGTCGAGACGGTGACGCGCGAGCTGGCGGCGACGCTCGGCGTGCCGGCTGTGCTCGCCAACTTCTCGCGGCTTTTGATCGATCCCAACCGCGGCGAGGACGACCCGACGCTGATCCGCCAGCTCTATGACGGCACCATCGTGCCGGGAAACTACCCCATGGCCGCGGAAGAGCGGGAACGACGGCTCGACCGCTTCTACCGGCCCTATCACGACGCCGTCGGCGCCATGATCGCCTCGGTGGCCGAGGCGTCCGGCAAGGCGCCCTTCATCTTCTCGGTCCACTCCTTCACACCGGTCATGCAGGGCATCCGGCGGCCCTGGCATGTCGGTATATTGTGGGACCTGGACGACCGCGTGGCGCGGCCGCTGATCGACATGCTCGCCGCCGACAAGAGCCTCGTCGTCGGCGACAACGAACCTTACGATGGGGCGCTGCGCGGCGACACCATGTTCCGGCATGCCATCGTCAACGGCTTCGCCCATGCGCTGATCGAGATCCGCCAGGACCTGATCGCCGGGCGCGAAGACGCCCTCGCCTGGGCCGAGCAGCTGGCGCCGATCGTTGACGCGATCGACCGCCGTCCCGATATACACCAGGTGAAGAAGTTCGGCTCGCGCACCGGGCCGGTGTGACAGGGCCTGAGGAGCGCATGACATGACCGAGCTTAGCGACGAGCAGAAGCGCGATTTCGAGGCCGCCGCCTTCCGCCGGCTGGTCGAACACCTGCGCGAGCGCGGCGACGTGCAGAACATCGATCTGATGAACCTTGCCGGCTTCTGCCGCAACTGCCTGTCGAACTGGTATCGCGAGGCGGCGCAGGTCGACGGCGTCGCGCTCTCCAAGGACGAGTCGCGCGAGATCATCTACGGCATGCCCTATGCCGAGTGGCAGGCGCTGAACCAGACCGAGGCTTCCGACGCGAAGAAGGCGGAGTTCGAGGCAAGGCGCCCGAAGGATCACTAGCGGCGGCGAGCGCCTTCGCGACTTCGTCATTCTAGGGCGAAGCAGTCGCGAAGCGACGTCGCGCAGACCCTAGAATCCATTCCGTGACGGCTGCCGAAGAGCACGGCGGTACAGGATAAGATCGTAACGAGGCAACCCAGGGAGTGTTCTGCACGGTAGCGGCGCTCTTAGGTAACGGCATGGATCCTCGGGTCTGCGCGCGTCGCTCCGCTCCTTGCTCCGCCCGTGGATGACGAACGGGAAGCGTTCTCGCCAACCTCCAAGGCAGCAGCCTGCCACGAACGAAAACCGGTCCTCCGTCGCCCTTTGGTCCAAGCACGTCGCCTAATGCGGCTCTTGACCGCCGATTGAATCGATCTAACTTGCGCCCAAACCATTCGTAGTGCGGACAGACCATGAGCGCGCAAAACACGATTGAGGCCGCCATTCGCGGACGCTGGGCCGTGGCCGGCATCTTCCTCGCCAATGGTTTTTTGACCGGCAGCTGGGCGCCGCAGATCCCGGTGTTCCTGACCCGTCTGGATATCTCGAAATTCACGCTCGGCCTGCTGATCCTCCTGTTCGGCGCCGGTGCCGTGGCGGCGATGACCTGGTGCGGCCATTTGATCTCCAGGCACGGCTCGCGCACGGTGCTGCGCTGGTTCGGCCTGTGCGGCAGTTTCGGTTTGCTGGCCGTGGCGCTCGCCCCCAACGTACCGCTGGCGGCCATCGCCATGTTCATCTTCGGCGGCTCGATCGGCGGCATGGATGTCGCCATGAACGCCAATGCGGTGGCGGTGGAAAGAAGGCTCGCCCGCGCCATCATGTCGTCCTCGCACGGCTTCTGGAGCCTTGGCGGTTTCGCTGGCGGCGCTCTCGGCGGCTTCGCCATCCAGAATTACGGCCATCTCGTCCATGCGACCGTGGTTACGGCGCTCGCCTTCGCGGTTGTCGCTTTTGCGATCGGCTACCTGATCGCAGAGGACAAGCCGCAGCAGACAGAGCACCAGAAATTCTCGCTGCCGGGCCACCCCGTGGTCTATCTGGTCGGGTTGATGGCTTTGCTGACCATGGTCTCCGAGGGCGCGGTGCTCGACTGGGCGGCGCTCTACCTGCAGCAGGAGCTCGGCGCCGACCTTGCCTTCGCCGGCCTTGCCTATGCCGCCTTTTCCGGCGTCATGGCGCTCATGCGCTTCCTCGGCGACGGTGTGCGCGACCGCTTCGGCGCGGTGACGACGCTGCGCGGTTCGGCTCTTGCCGCCGCGGCGGGCATGCTGGTGGCCGGGCTGTCGCCCTCGCCATGGCTTGCGATTGCCGCCTTCGGCTTTTGCGGCTTCGGCATCGCCAACATGGTACCGATCATCTTCTCGGCCGGCGGCAACCAGGAAGGCATGTCATCCGGCACCGGCATGAGCGTCGTCACCACCATGGGCTATTCCGGCATACTGGTGGCGCCGTCGGCGATCGGCTTCGTCGCCGAGCATTCGAGCTTCGGCCCGATCTTCGTCGCGCTGTCGGGACTGCTGGTTGTCGTCCTTCTGATGGCCGGGCTTGCTCACCGCGCCGAATTCTCCCCCGAGCCCGCGCCGGCCGAATAGCGTTTCAGCTCCTCATGGAGGAAATCCGCGACGCGGCGGATGCGCACGCTGCTACGCACGTCGCGATGCATGGCGAGCCACACCGGCAGCGACGGCAACGGCAGCCCGGGCAGCAGGAGCTCCAGCGACGGATCGCGTTCGGCCAGCGGTTCCTGGCCGATGCCGATGCCATTTCCCGTCCGCACCGCTTCCCAAAGAACGATTTGATTGTCGGTCCTGAAGCGAAAGCTGCCGCGGCTGACGGGAATGCCGAACGCATTGAGGCCGCGGACGATCTCATCGCTGCGGTCGAAGCCGACCAGCGTATGATCGGCGAGGTCACCGGGCCGGCTCGGCCGGCCGCGCCGGTCGAGATAGGCCTTCGCCGCACAGAAACGCAGCGGAATGTCGGCGACCTTGCGCGCCACCAGCTCGTTCTGCGCCGGCTTGACCATGCGGATGGCGATATCGGCATCCCTGCGCAACAGGTTCTCGACCTGGTTCGAAGCGACGATCTCGACCTCGATGCCCGGCTCCTCCACGCAGAGCCGCGCGGTGATATCCGGTAGCACATAGGCCGCCACCACCTCGCTGGCGGCGATGCGCACGGTGCCCTCGATCGCCTCGACCGATCCAAGGGCCAGCAGCGAGAACGCGCTCGCTTGCTCGCTGACGGCCTTGCCGCGCTCATAGAGCACGTTGCCAGCCTCGGTCAGCGCATAGCCGCTGCGCCCGCGTCGGAACAATGTCACGCCGATCGCCTGCTCCAGCTCGGCGATGTGGCGGCCGAGCGTCGGCTGGCTGGCCGCAAGCTTTCGCGCGGCGCCGGAGAGGCTGCCGGTCTCTGCCACGGTGACGAAACTCTTGATCAGGTTCCAGTCGATTTCCGTCATCCATTTATGAATATCAAATCGCCAAAATCAGTCAATTTCCATTCGTTTGCGAAAACCTCAAATTGGTGGCCTAACGCAGACACGGAGACGAAACATGACCAAGATCGCAATCCTCGGCGCGAATGGCCGGCTCGGCCGCGTCGTAGGCAAAGCCTTCATCGACGCCGGCTTCGACGTTCGCGCCGTCACCCGCAGCGGCAAGGTGCCCGCCGAGCTTAAGGGCGCTACAGCGATAGCCGGCGATGCGCTCGACCGAGACTCGCTGATCCGCGCAACGCAAGGCGTCGACATCATCTTCAACGGCCTGAACCCGATCTACACCGACTGGGGCAAATGCCTGCCGATGGCCGAGAACGTCATGGCCGCTTGCCGCGGTAACGGCGCGCTTCATCTGTTCCCCGGCACCGTCTACAATTACGGCTCGCCGATGCCTCGCGTGATCACGGAAGACACGCCTTTCCGGCCGACGACCGAGAAGGGCCGCATCCGCGTCGCGATGGAGGATCTGTTTCGCCGCAAGGCCGAGGCCGGCCGCGTGCGCACCATTCTGCTCAGGGCCGGCGACTTCTTCGGCGGCACCGGCAGCGGCTCCTGGTTCGACCTGGTCGTTGCCGCCAAGATGGAGAAGGGCATCTACACCGCGCCCGGCCCGGCCGACCTCGTCCATGAATGGGCCTATCTGCCCGACTTCGCCGTGGCCTTCGTCGGCCTGGCGCGCAATCTGGACAAGCTCGGCTTCTATGAGGCGCTCAACTTCCCCGGCCATGCCGTCACCGACCTCGATATCAAGGCAGCGGCCGAGAATCCGCTCGGGCGCAAGCTGAAGCTCGGCTTCATGCCCTGGTGGGTGCTACGCGCTGGCAGCCCGTTCGTGGCGATGTGGCGTGAGATCGTCTCGATGTCCTACCTTCGTTTCGAGGAGCACCGGCTGGTCTCGACACGGCTGGAGAAGATCATTGGCGAAATCCCACACACCCCGCTCGATCAGGCGGTGAAGGAAGCCATGCGGGACATGGGCATTGCCGTCGCGCCCGCCCCACGCGCGGCCGCCTGATTTGAGCTGACACGACCGAGCCGTGATATGGCTCGGTCGCATAAGGATCAGATCCTGCCCATCAGCAGCAGGATCAAAAGCACCACCAGGATGACGCCGACGATGCCCGAAGGGCCGTAGCCCCAGGAGCGCGAATGCGGCCATGCCGGCACGGCGCCGATCAGGATGAGGATGAGAATAATGACGAGAAGTGTGCTGATCGTCATGAGAAAGCCCTCGCCATGAGGTGAAGTTATGCCGGAACAATGCAAAAGGCCGCCCGGTTGTTCCCCGGGCGGCCTTTATCTTGCTGGTTGAGTTGACTTATTCGGCAGCTTTCTGGAAGGCGATTGCCGGCTCGGCGCCTGCATCGTGGTCGGCAACGATCGTTGAAACCTTGCCCTTGCCGCGCCGGAACAGCCGCCCGAAAAACGCGTTGAAGCGGCTGTCCTTGCTGCGCGTGAACACCATCAGCATCGACGGCGTCACCACCAGCGTCAGCAAGGTGGCGAAGGAGAGGCCGAAGACGATCGCCGACGACAGCGAAATCCACCACTGCGTCGACGGCGCGTTGATCGTCGTCTCGTGATGGAAGATTTCGAGGCCAAGGCCGAAGGCGATCGGCAGCACGCCGAGGATGGCCGACACCGCCGTCAAAACCACCGGACGGGCGCGCTCGCGGCAGGTCTGCAGCACCGCGTCCATCTTGTCCCAGCCTTCCTCGCGCAGTCGGTCGTAGGTGTCGATCAGCACGATGTTGTTGTTCACCACCACGCCGGCCAGCGCGATGACGCCGATGCCGGACATGACGATGCCGAAGGCTTCGCCCGTCAGAAGCAGTCCGAGGAACACGCCGACCGTCGCCATGACCACGCAGGACAGCACCAGCCAGACGCTGGTGAACTTGTTGAACTGCATGAGCAGCACCAGGAAGATCAGGAAGATCGCCGCGCCGAAGGCCTTACTGAGGAAGGCGCCGGCCTCGGCGCTGTCCTCGTTGGAGCCGGCGAGCTTCCAGCGGATGCCACTGCCGAGATCCATCTCGGAGACGGCCTTGGTGACCTCCTGCTGCACCGCCGCGACCTGCGCGCCGGCGCTGACATTGGCTTGCACCACCACTGTTCGCGCGCCGTCGATGCGGTTGAGGATGCCGACCGTCGGCTCGGGCTTGCGCACGACGAAGTTCGAGATCGGCACCGACCCTTGCGAGGTCTGCACTCTCAACTCATCGAGCGTCGACAGCGTGCGCCGGTCCTCGGGTAGCCGCAGCCTGATGTCGACCGCGTCGTCCGCCCCGGCGGGCCGGTATTCCGAGAGCTTCAAGCCGTTGGTCACCAGCTGCACCACCGTTCCGACCGAGGTCGGGCTGATGCCGTATTGCGCCGCCTTGGCGCGGTCGACCTCGAGCGCCCAGTCGACGCCGGGCGGCGGCAGGCCGTCCGAAATGTCGATGACGTTGGGTATCTTGGCGATCCGCGCCGCCACCGCGCGTGCCTTGTCGTCGAGGCCCTTGGGGTCGGCGGCCGAAAGCCTGATCTGGATCGGCTTGCCGGTCGGCGGGCCTGCCTCCGGCACACGCACTTCGACATCGACGCCGGGAATGCCTGCCATGACGCCGCGCAGATCGCTGAGGATCTGGTTGGCCGACTTGCGCTCGCGCCAGTCGACGAACTCGTACTGGATAACGCCGACGACATCTTCTGGGATATCCTGGCCGCCTCCCTGCGTCTTGCCGGCTCGCGTGTAGACCGACTTGACGCCCGGCCAGCCGAGCAGCCGGTTCTCCGCTTCCTTGGTGGCGGCGTCCATCTCGGCCAGCGAGAGATTGCCGCGCGCATGCACGTAGAGCAGGCCGTAATCCGGCTCGACGCTGGGGAAGAACTCGACGCCGGCGCCGTATTTCGAGTAGGCGAAGCCGACGCCGACCAAAAGGCCGACGGTGAGCAGGATGACGGTGATCGGGAAGCGCACCGCCTGCTTGACCAGCGCCATGTACCAGCCGTCGCGGTTCTCGTCCTCGTGATGCTTGGGCGCCTTGGCGAAGATGGCGCCCAGCGTCGGCGCGAACACCAGGGCATAGAGCATCGAGGCCGACAGCGTCACGATCAGCGTGATCGGCATGTATTTCATGAAGTCGCCGATGATGCCAGGCCAGAACAGCAGCGGCGAGAAAGCGGCGATGCGCGTCATCGTCGCGGCGATGACCGGGCCGGCCATGCGCCTTGCGGCCAGCGCGAAAGCATCCGCCTTCGGCATGCCCTCGCTCATGCGCCGTTCCGCGAATTCGGTGACGATGATGGCATCGTCGACCAGCATGCCGACCGCCAGGATGAGGCTGAACAGTACGATCATGTTGATCGTGTAGCCCATCATGGCGAGCAGAAGGATGCCGATCAGGAAGGACGACGGGATGGCGAGGCCAATCAGCAAGGAAGCGCGGCCTGACAAAGCGTAGAGGATGACGATGAACACCAGGATGACGGCGATCATCACGTGGTTCTGCAGGTCGCCGAGCAACTGGTTGACGAAGACCGACTTGTCCTGCGTGTAGGTGACGTGCATGCCCTCCGGCATCGTCTTGATGAAGCTGTCGGACACCTCCCTGACGTGGTTCAGCGTGTCGATCAGATTGGCGCCGATTCGCTTCTTCACCTCGATGGCGATCGCCGGTTTGCCGTCAAGGCGCGTCACCGTCTCGGCATCCTTGAAGGTGGAGCGGATGGTGGCGACGTCCTTGGCCTGCACCACGGCATTGGGCGTGGCGACGACCGGCAGGTTGGCGACGTCCTCAGGCGTCTCGATCAGCGACGGCACCTTGACGGCGTATTTGCCTTCCGAGCCCTCGAGATTGCCGGCGGCGACCAGGCTGTTGGAGGCGCCGACGCCTTGCATGACCTGGTCGAGCTGCAGCCCGTAGGACGACAGCTTGACCGGATCGATGACCACTTCGACCAGATCGTCGCGGGCGCCCTGCAGCGAACCCTCCAGCACGCCAGGCACTTCCTCGATGCGGTCGCGCAGTTCGCGCGCCGCCGCCGTCAGCACGCGCTCCGGCACGTCGCCCGAAAGCGTCACGACTAGAACCGGAAATTCGGAAACGTTGACCTCGTTGACCGTCGGTTCCTCGGCGGCCTGCGGCAGATCGGCCTTGGCGTCCTGCACCTTGCTGCGCGTGTCCTGCAGCGCGGTCGCTAGATTGGTTTGCGGCTGGAACTCGACGAGCACGTAGCCGCCGCCCTGGAAGGCGGCCGAACGCATCTCCTTGAGGCCCTTGAGGTTCTTCAGCTTGCTTTCCATCGGGCGCAGAAGAAGGCGCTCGGAATCCTCCGGCGAGATGCCCTGGTAAATCAGGCTGATATACATCATCGGAATCGGAACGTCGGGCTCCGCTTCCTTCGGCGTCGACTGATAGGCGACCCAGCCCGCCACGAGCAGGAACAGCAGCGCGGATATTGTGAGGCGGGCGTTGTGGATGGCGAGTCTGACGATATCCATGACTTATGCCTGCTGTTGTCTTCGAGGAGCAGCGACCTGGCCGTCGCCGGGCAGCGCCCGGCGCCTGGCCGCGCTACTGCGTGCCGGCGGTGGCTTCGCCGATCAGCTTGTTGATCGTTGCCTGGTCGGCCTCGACCGGCTTGACCGCGTCGCCTTCCTTTACCAGCTCCTGGCCGGCGACGATGATGCGGGCGTCCTGCGGAATGCCGCCCAGCACCAGCCCGTTCGGCGTGTCGTCGACGAGATCGATCGGATAGAACGCCACCTTGTTGTCCTTGCCGACGGCGCGGATGCCAAGGTCGCCCTTGTCGCCCAGCGTCACCACCGAACGCGGCAGCATGACCGCATCGGTCGGCTGCGCGCTGAGCGTGATTTCGGCCGTCATGCCGGCGGGGATGGCGCCATCGGCATTGGGGATCGCCACCTCGACGCGGAAGGTTCGGGTCTGCGATGAGGCGTCGCGGCTGATGTAGCGAACCGTGCCGGTCACCTTCTGGTCGTTGACCAGGCGCACATTGGCCTCGTCGCCGATCTTGATGTAACGCAGGTCGCGCTCGCTGACCTCGCCGCGCGCGATCACCGGGTCGAGCTTGAGGATGGTCGCCACCTCGCCGCCCTGCATCACCGAGCTGCCGAGTTCCACCGGAATGCGGTCGATGACGCCATCGAACGGCGCCTTGACCTCGTTGCGGTCGAGCTCGGCTTGCGCGGTCTCCAGCTGGGATTGCGCGGACGTCAGGTTCGAGCGCGCGGTGTCGAGCTGCAGCGCGGGCAGATTGCCGGTTTTCATCAGCCGCAGGGCCGCTTCCAGTTCGGCCTGGCGCTGCACCAGAAGCTGCTTGGCGTTGTCGACGTTGGAGATCTTCTCCTCGGCCGCCAGCATCAGCACCAGGTCGCCGGTCTTGACGCGCTGGCCCTGCTTGACCGGCAGCTGGTCGATGACGCCGGCGACACGCGTCGCCAGCACCGCCCGCTTGTCGGCCTCCGTCAGCCCCGAGATTCGTATCGCCCGCGCATAGGTCTTACGCGGCGGCGTCACCACCGCGACGGTGCGCAGTGGCGCCTTCGGCTCGGCGTCAGCCGTCTTCGGTGCTCCGACCTCTGGCTGCGTTGCCTTTGGGGCGTCTCCCACCTTCGGATTGTCGGCGGCGGCGCTGCCCACGGATGAAAACTCTCCCGTTCCCATCCAGGCTGCGAATCCAATGAGCACAACAATGGCTGCAAGCTTGTGAAACCTGATTTTCGGCATCGTCGTTTTCCACTGCGGGGTTCGGCCAGGCCGCTTTTTTAAATGCGGGCGCGTCGCCGATATGGGTGCGCGCAAGGCCCTATTCAATTTGCCGTGATCGGCGAAGCGCCGCTTCTACCTCAAAGTTGCAACGCAAAATAGTCAGAAAGTTTGATGGATCATTGCGCTGCCGGACAGGGCGCGCCCGCCGCCATCCAGTTCTCGATCGCATTGTATGTCTCCTCTGCCGAGCCTGGGGCCGGCTCTCGATCAGCCCCCGGCGCCCAGCCCCAGGCGACCAGCTTGTCGTCGCGAACATGCAGCGCCACATCCTGCAGGCTGCGCCCGCCATTGCGGGCAGGGTCCTTGATCTGGGCGCAGATTTCAGCCGAGGATTTTCCGAACCAGACCATCTCGGCTGGCGCCAGGTGCCAGTTCTCGGCTCCCGGCGGCCCGTGCAATGCCTTGGAATTACTGGAGAAATGGCAGGTCGTGCAGCGCAGGCCCGGATTGCCGAAGCCGGAGCCGTCGCTCCCGCGCTGAACGTTGAAGCCATGCACGCGGGTGCCGCCATAATGCGCGCCCGACCAGCGCGGGCGGTCATCGGCGACATGGCAATCGGCGCAGCGCGGATGCGAGAATACCTTATAGACCTTGTCCCATTCGGGCAGCCCTCTGGCTGCATCGACCTTCACCGGCGCCGGCGATTGGCTCTCCTGAGCGGCTGCGAAAGGTGCCGCCAAGAACATGATGGCAGCAGGCGTCAGCATGATAAGAAGCTTCCTCATGCGAAGGCCACCGCTTTGGAAAACGGCAACCTACGGATGCGCTTACCGGTCAGCGCGAAGATGGCATTGGCGAGCGCCGGCGCCGCCGGCGGCGTGCCGACCTCGCCGACGCCGCCCATCTTGTGGAAATTCTCCAGCACCGCGACCTCGAACACCGGACACTGGAAGATGCGCATGGCGTCGAAATCGTGGAAATTCGACTGCTCGACCATGCCGTCGGCGAAGGTGATTTCCTGGCCCATCGCCGCCGACAGGCCGTAGATGGCGGCGGAGATGAGCTGCGCCTTGATGATGTCGGGATCGAGCGCGGTACCAACATCGGCAGCGATCCACACCTTCTCGATGCGGATGCCGGCCGGCGTGTCCGCGACCTGTACGATCTCGCCGACCCAGCTGCCGAAGGACAGCGTGAAGGCCATGCCCTTTGCCTTGCCGGCCGGCAGCGCCTCGCCCCATTTCGCCATCCCGGCGACGGTCTCGACCACTTTCACCGCCGACGGATAAGCGGCCATCAGCTTCTTGCGCAATTCGACCGGATCGATTTTCCCAGCGGCCGCGATCTCGTCCATGAAGCCTTCATGGAAGAAGCCGTTGATCGAGCTGCCGACCGATCGCCACGAACCGACGGGAATGGAGACGGGCGCGGCGATGCCGCTCACCCGGTAGTTCGGGATCGTGTAGGGCTGGTCGTACGCGCCGTCGACGATGGTCTTGTCCGGCCCCATTGCCGATAGCGACGGAAACAGCCTCCGCAAGGTGCTGGCGATCATCGATGGCGACGATATCTTCATTTCGACGGCGACCGGCAGGCCATCGTCGCCGAGCCGCGCCTGGAACTTGCCGATTGCCGCGGGGCGGTAGGCGTCGTGGCGCATGTCCTCTTCGCGCGTCCAGGTCACCTTGACCGGACGGCCGCCGGCTTCATTGGCCATCAGCGCCGCGCACAGTGCATAATCCATCTCGACGCGCCGGCCGAAGCCGCCGCCGAGGAAGGTGGTGTGCACCGTGACCTTGTCCTGCTCGATGCCGACCGCGTTGGCGCACAGCTGCCGCACCAGCGTCGGCGCCTGGTTGCCGCACCAGATGTCGAGGGCGCCGTCCTTCAGCCGCGCCGTGGCGTTCATCGGCTCCATCGTTGCGTGCGCCAGGTACGGCACTGCATAGTCGGCCTCGACGATTTTTTCGCGCGGCGTGTCGGCGAAAGCGGTGTCGACATCGCCGTCGTTGCGCAATGCCGAACCCTTGGTGGTGAGCGCCTGTTTCATCGCCTCGTCGATGGCGGCGCTGTCCAGCGGATATTCGGGGTCGGCCCATTTGGCCTCGATCGCCTCGGCGGCTCTGAACGCCGCCCAGGTGTTTTCAGCGATGACCCCGAAACCGTGACCGTAGCTGGTCTCGATCGGCACGATCTTGACCACGCCGGGCATCTTCGCGGCCTTGGAGAGGTCGGCGCTCACCGGCTTCGACCAGAAGCGCGGGCTCATCTTCACCGTGCCGTAGAGCATCTCCGGCAGCCTGACATCGATGCCGAAGATCGGCGCGCCGGTGACCTTGGCCAGCATGTCGACGCGCTTTTGCGGCTTGCCGAGCAGCTTCCAGTCGGCCTTGTCCTTGAGCCTGACCTCGGCCGGCGGCGGCATGGCGCTGGCTGAGGCAGCGACTTCACCATAGGTGACCGATTTGCCCGACGCCTTATGCAGGACCGCGCCGTTGGCGGTTTCCAGTTCGCCGGCGGAAACGCCGAGCTTCTGCGCCGCCGCCGAGATCAGCATCTGCCTGGCGGCCGCGCCCGCCTGCCGCATCTTGTCGAACCCGTCGCGCATCGAGGACGAGCCGCCGGTGCCCTGCAGGGCGAGCAGCTTTCCGACGACGCCGAGTCCGGATCGCACCGCTTCCGCCGTCATGCTCTCGTCGAAGAAGGGGAACGGACCGCCCTCCTGGAGTATCGCCGCGTTGTAATAGGCATAGGAAGCCGGGCCGTGCTCGACCTTGACCTGATCGAGGCCGACGTCGAGTTCCTCGGCGACCATGGCGGCAAGCGTCGTTGAGACACCTTGCCCCATCTCGGCGCGCGGCGCGACGATGGTGATGGTGTTGTCGGCGCCGATCTTCACATAGGGATTGAAGGTTGCCTCGCCCTTGCCGAGATCGGCCTCGAGCGGGTTGGCGAAGGGCTTGCGGTAGTAATAATAGCCGACGGCGACACCGCCGGCGACGGCGGCGGCGCCGATGAGGAAGGTGCGGCGGGCGATCTTTCCGATGCTGGCCATGATCAGAGCCCCGCCGTCTTCAGCGCCGCGGCTTTCTTGATCGCCGCGCGGATCTTCGGATAGGTACCACAGCGGCAGAGATTGCCGCCCATGGCGTTGTCGATATCGTCGTCGGACGGGTCGGCAACCTCGTCGACCAGCGCCACCGCGCTCATGATCTGGCCGGCCTGGCAGTAGCCGCATTGCGCCACCTGCTCTTCCAGCCAGGCCTGCTGCACCGGATGCAGCTTGCCGCCGGTGCCGATGCCCTCGATGGTGGTGACTGCGCCGCTGACTTCCCCGACCGCCAGCGAGCAGGAGCGAACCGGCAGGCCGTCGACATGCACCGTGCAGGCACCGCAGGCGGCGATGCCGCAGCCGAATTTCGGGCCCGTCTTGCCGATCAGATCGCGCAGCGCCCACAGCAGCGGCATTTCCGGATCGGCATCGATGTCGAATGATTGCCCGTCGACGGTGAGGCGCATGGGGATATCCTTCGTTGTCGTCTATAACCAGAAGCGAAATGGCAAGGCGGCCATTTCGTCTCCATACACCTTGACAAAATCCGTCATTTTGTCAATAGAGTTTGCACAGGGTAGACTTTTCGCCATGATCGAAGCCGAGGACATCGCCGCCGACCCCAAGCGCGCCCGCATTTTGGAAGGCGCGATGAAGGTGTTCCTCGCCTATGGCTTTACGCGCACCACCATGGACGACATCGCGCGCGCCGCCGACATGTCGCGGCCGGCGCTCTATCTGCTGTTCAAGAACAAGACCGACATTTTCCGCGCCATCGCCCTGATGCTGCTCGGTCGCTCCATCGAGCAGGCGAAGAGCGAGCTCGAAGGCGGCGGCACCTTCGCCGAACGCACGATGCGCGCCGTCGACGCAGCGCTGATCTCGATGATCGGCGCTGTCCATGCTTCCCCGCACGGCGCCGAACTGCTCGACTTGAAGTCGAGCGTCGCCGACCTCGTCGGCTGCTGGCGCGACGGCCTTGTCGAGCACATCGCCAGCGCGGTCGAGGGCGAAGTGAAACGGAACGGCGTCGACCTCGCCGCCAAGGGGCTTTCGGCGCGGCTGCTGGCCGACATGCTGCTCGACGGGCTGGAAGGCATGAAGATGCGCATCAGCAATCCGGACGAGCAGCGACGGGCCGCCGCCGCGCTGATCAGGCTGATCGACCTGGCGCTGCGGAAAGGATGACGTCGGCGGTCGGCGCCCCCGGTCGAGCTAGGCTTGGCGCCGCGCTTGCTCGGGCTTCCTGCGCGCCTCGAGGAACTCCTTTACCCGCCGGCCCGGCGCCGGGCCGCGCACCGGCTTGAAGCCGTCGTCGAGTTCGCCGGAGAGATCGAGCGTCGGCCGCTTGCCGACGGCGTCATAATTCTCCTCCAGCCAGTCGCTGGCGGCGCTGCGGCCAAGATCGCGCAGATAGGCGAGGAAGGCCCATTCGGCGTTGACCTTGGACGATGCCGACAGGTCCTTGAAAGCCTCGTCGGCATCGATGCGGTGCATGCGAATGTCGCGGTACTCGCCATGCGGCAGCCGGCCGGCGGCGATCAGTTCCTTGACGAAGGCGATCGAGCGGAATTCGCGCAGGAGTCCGGCATTGAAGGTGATCTCGTCGATGCGGTTCTGGATCTCGTTGGCGCTCTTTGGCGTGCCCTCGCGCACCACCGGATTGATCTGGACTAGGAGCACGTCCTCGGTGGCACTCGTCTTGAAGAACGGATAGAGCGCCGGATTGCCGCCATAGCCGCCATCCCAGTAGGGCACGCCCTTGATTTCGACGGCGCGGAACAGTTGCGGCAGGCAGGCCGAGGCCATCACCGTGTCGAGGTCGATCTCGCCGTCGGAGAAGACGCGCAGCTGTCCGGTCTCGACATTGGTCGCCGAGATGAACAGCTCCACCGACTTGCAGGCGCGCACATTGGAGAAGTTGATCTCCTGCTTGACCACGTCGCGCAGCGGATTGAGGCCGAGCGGATTGGCGACATAGGGCGAGAACACCCGCGACATGGTGTCGAAGAAGACATAGCCCGGCGTGTTCTCGATCGACCAGTTGCCCCAGGCGACATCCCACGGCATGCGCTGCACCGGGCTGAAGCGGCCTTTCCGCGCCACCGCACGCCAGAAATCGTCGAGCTTCTTGCGTGCTCCCTCGACGCCGCCACGGACAAAGCCGTCGGCCAGCGCCACCGCGTTCATCGCGCCGGCGCTGGTGCCGGAAACGGCTGAAATCTCTAGCCTTCCATCCTCCAGCAGCCTGTCGAGCACGCCCCAGGAAAAGGCGCCGTGCGAGCCGCCGCCCTGAAGCGCGATGTTGATCTTCTTCTTTTCCTCCGCCTTGCCGTTGGTCGTCATGGCGTTCCTGTCGTTGAATGGCCGGCCTCGTCCTGCCCGGAATCGGGCGACGCGCCGGCAGGGGACCTATGTTGCAGTGCAGCATATAAGTCCTGACCAAGGCAAGAACACGAACACGGTCGCGTGATCACATGAAATTTCGGTCATGAAGAAGAGCCTCACCGCCTTTTGGCGGAGAGGCGACATTCATCAAGATGGGCTGGCCGCCTTAGGCGACGAGATCCGGCACCGGCCCGACATAGCGCGACTGCGGCCGGATCAACCGTCCTGTCGTCTGCTGCTCGCGCGCATGGGCGATCCAGCCCGAGATGCGGCCGGCGGCGAAGACGTTGGAGAATGCGTCCTTTGGGAAGCCTGCCGCTTCCAGCAGGAGCGCAGTGTAGAACTCGACATTGGTCTGGATCGAACGCTGCGGCTTGGCGACCCGAAGCACGTCGAGCGCCGCCTGCTCCACCGTCTCGGCAAAAGCCAGCCGGCTGCCCATCTTCCCGCTACCTGGCCCCTTGCGGGTGGCCAGTTGCCGCACCACCGCTTTCAGCACGTCGGCGCGCGGATCGCGCACCCGGTAGATGCGGTGGCCGAAACCCATGATGCGCTCGCCTTGCGCGATCTCGTCGCGCAGCCAGCCGGCGGCGTCGCCGCACGCCTCGATCGCGTCCAGCATCTCGATGACCGGTCCGGGCGCGCCGCCATGCAGCGGCCCCTTGAGCGCGCCTAGGCCAGCCAGAATCGCTGAGGTCAGCCCGGCTTGAGTCGAGGCGACGACGCGGGTGGCGAAGGTCGAGGCGTTGAGACCATGGTCGCAGACAGTGACGAGATAGGTGTCGAGCGCTTTGGCCAGATCGGGCGAGGCCGCGCTGCCACCAAGCATGCGCAGCATGTCGGCGGCATGATCGGCATCCTTGTTTGGTGCGACCGGCTGGTCCCCGCGTCCCGCCCGCAGCAAGGCCGGAGTCAGCACCGCCGGCGCCGCGATCAGCCGCAGCGCATCCGTCAACGTCCCGCCGTCCGGCAAAAGGGCGATGCCGGCCCGCATGCCGCTGTAGACATCGAGCGCGGCCAGCGTCGGAAAAATCGGCTGGAGCCGCAGGAACACCTCGACCCGCGCCCGGCCGATCGCCTCGGCCAGTTCAGCATCGCCGGGAAGGTCGTCGAAGAAGCCGTCGAGCAACAGGCGCGCCACCTGCGGATAGCGCCAACGGCCGGCCAGTTCCGGCAGCGAATGGCCACGGATCGTCAGCCGGCCGCCGAGGCCGTCGACATCGGAAAGCACGGTTTCCGCCGCCACCACATCATCGAGCCCGTTTGCCATGTCCGTCTCCTTCGCCATTTACGGACTTGAATTAATGGTGCAAGTTCGAGGCATCAATCTTGATCAAGTGAATCAATATGTCCAAGCAATCGGCTGCATGACAAACAACATGACCGAATGGCTGACGCGTGAGGAGGCGCTGGAACGGCTCAAGGTGCGGCCGCAGACGCTCTATGCCTATGTCAGCCGTGGCCGTATCGGCATGCGTCCGGACGCAGCCGATACGGCCACGGCTGACATAGGCATAGAG
>NZ_RZOJ01000087.1:0-17942 GCF_003998845.1 Mesorhizobium sp. M4A.F.Ca.ET.022.05.2.1
GTGCAGACGATGCCGGATTGGCCGTACTCCCACTTCACCGTCTTGATGCCGGCCATGTCGCGCAGCTTCGAGTTGACGCCATCGGCAGCGACCAGCAGTCGCGCCTTCAAGGTCGCGCCGTCCGCCAGATGCACGGTGATGCCGGCGCCGTCGATTTCGAAGGCGCTGACGGCGAGACCTTCGATGATGTCGATGCCGAGTTTTTCGGCGCGCCGGCGCAGCGCGCCGTTCAGGTCCCTGTTGGCGACCATGTGGGCGAAGGGCTCGCCGGGCGCCACTTCGCCGTCAAAGGTCAGGAACACCGGCCGCACCGGATCGGCGGTGCGCGAATCGGTGATGATCATTTCGGTGATCGCCTGCGCTTCCGGCGCGATCTCGCTCCAGACGCCGAGTTGCTCCAGCATGCGGCAGGCGGCGGCGGCGATCGCCGAGGCGCGGCCATCCTTTTGCCAGACGCTGGCGGGCGCCGCGTCGACGACGGCGACGGCGAGGCTGGGGCGTGCCTGCTTCAGCGAAACCGCGCTGGCCAGCCCGACATAGCCGGCGCCGGCGACCAGCACGTCGAGCGAGGCTCTCGATCCTGCATCTGCCTTACGGTCAACCATGGCAAATTCCTTTCATGGCTCTGTCTACGCATGTCGCTGCCCCAAAACCGCTGCCACTTTTGGGCGACACGCCTAGTCTACAGCCTGCCGCACCACGCCGGTCTTGACTGCCCGCCCTTCCTGTCCGAAACCGCCATAACATCTTTTGCGGCTGGAGCGTGAAACATGACGGCGGCCATGGACGAGCTACTCGACATTCTCGACCTCGAGCAGCTCGAACACAATCTGTACCGTGGTCGCAGCCCCAAGCTCGACTGGCAGCGGGTCTTCGGCGGCCAGACGATCGCCCAGGCGCTGGTCGCCGCCCAGCGCACGGTCGAGCCAGAGCGCCACGTGCATTCGCTGCACGGCTATTTCATGCGGCCCGGCGACACCAAGGTGCCGATCATCTACGAGGTCGACCGCATCCGCGACGGCGGCTCCTTCACCACGCGGCGCGTGGTGGCGATCCAGCACGGCCAGGCGATCTTCTCGCTGGAGGCCTCATTCCAGCAGGACGAGGTCGGCCTCGAGCACCAGGTGCCGATGCCGCAGGATGTGCCGGCGCCCGACAATCTGCTCAGCCAGCGCGAACTGCTCGGCAAGTTCGGCGAAGCGGTCCCCGAAGGCATAAAGCGCTACTGGGACCGCGACCGGCCGATCGAGATGAAGCCGGTGATGCTGAAGCACTACACCAGCCGCGAAAAGCTGGAGCCGAAGCAGAACATCTGGATCCGCACCACCGGCCCGGTGCCGGCCGACCGCGCCACCCGGGCGGCGGTGCTCGCCTATCTCTCCGACATGACGCTGCTCGACACCTCGACCTTCGCGCATGGCCGCGCCATCTTCGACCGCGACATCCAGGCCGCGAGCCTCGACCACGCCATGTGGTTCCATCGCAGCCACCCGCTCGACGACTGGATCCTCTACACGCAGGACAGCCCCTCCACGCAGGGCTCGCGCGGCTTCACGCGCGGCTCGCTGTTTGCCCGTGACGGCACGCTGATCGCCTCGGTTGCCCAGGAAGGCCTGATCCGGCTGAAGCGCTGAGCAGATAGCCGACTTTCGGTTCAAGCCCACTGAACAGGCATTTTTGAAAATTTGCCTATTTTTTAATCATTTGTCCTGCCGCGACTCTGAACAGTCGGCATGGAAATGCCCCTCAATTCCTTTGTTTACAACAGGTTAACGGGCTGCTTCGGCAATTGGCACGGAGCTTGAATCCTGTTGCGCACTTTCCGGCTCTCATGAGGATCGGTGAAGGTGTGCAAACGCGGGGGACCCGCAACAGCAAAGGGTGAAACCTTATGAAAATCGTGATGGCAATCATCAAGCCGTTCAAGCTCGATGAGGTGCGCGAAGCGCTCACCGCAGTCGGCATCCAGGGCCTGACCGTCACCGAAGTCAAAGGCTACGGGCGTCAGAAGGGACATACGGAAATCTATCGCGGCGCGGAATACGCGGTCAGCTTCCTGCCCAAAATCAAGATCGAGGTCGCGGTTGGTGCCGACATGGTCGACAAGGCCGTCGAAGCCATTACGTCGGCGGCCAAGACCGGCCAGATCGGCGACGGCAAGATCTTCGTCTTCGGCATCGACCAGGCGGTGCGCATCCGCACCGGCGAAACAGACACCGACGCGCTCTGAGCGGCGATCCCCCATTCCAACGGAGAGTTCAATGAATATTCCTTCCACCTTTAAGACGACGGGGCGCGCGACTGCTCTCGGCGCGCTCGCCCTGACGGCCCTGGGCACGGTCGCCGCCTTCGCGCAGGAAGCCGCGGCTCCGGCAGCGGCGCCCGCCACGCCGGCGCCAACGCTCGACACCGGCAACACCGCCTGGATGCTGACCTCGACGGCGCTGGTGCTGATGATGACCATCCCGGGCCTGGCGCTGTTCTACGGCGGCATGGTGCGCAAGAAGAACGTGCTCGCCACCATCATGCAGAGCTTCGCCATCACCTGCCTGGTGACGGTGCTGTGGTTCATGTTCGGCTATTCGCTGGCCTTCTCCGACGGCGGCAGCACCAATGCCTATGTCGGCGGCTTCTCCAAGTTCTTCCACCACGGCATCACCACCGCGACGCTGTGGCTGCCGGGCGTGGCGAACATTCCTGAATTCGTCTTCTCGATGTTCCAGCTGACCTTCGCCATCATCACGCCTGCGCTGATCGCCGGCGCCTTCGCCGAGCGCATGAAATTCTCGGCCCTGCTCATCTTCATGGGCCTGTGGCTGGTGTTCGTCTATGCGCCGATCGCCCATTGGGTGTGGGGCGGCGGCTTCCTCGGTTCGGCCGGCGTTCTCGACTTTGCCGGCGGCACGGTCGTCCACATCAACGCCGGTGTCGCGGGTCTGGTCTGCGCCCTCGTCCTCGGCAAGCGCGAGGGCTACGGCACCGCCAACATGGCGCCGCACAACCTCGTCTATTCGGTCATCGGCGCTTCGCTGCTGTGGGTTGGCTGGTTCGGCTTCAACGCCGGTTCGGAACTGGCCGCCGACGGCCTCGCCGGCGCCGCGATGCTGAACACCCAGGTCGCCACCGCCGCAGCGGCGCTCGCCTGGATGTTCGCCGAATGGATCATCGCCAAGAAGCCGAGCGTGCTCGGCATCATCTCGGGCGCCGTCGCCGGCCTGGTCGCCGTGACGCCCGCCTCCGGCTTCGTCAACCCGACCGGCGCCTTCATCATCGGCATCGTCGCCGGCGTCGTCTGCTATATCTCGGCCGTCAAGGTGAAGCACATGCTTGGCTATGACGACTCGCTCGATGCCTTCGGCGTGCACGGCGTCGGCGGCATCATCGGCGCGCTGCTCACCGGCGCGCTGGCCGATCCCGAGATCAACGCGCTCGGCAAGGGCGCCTCGGTCGGCACCCAGATCTACGGCATCGTCTTCACTATCCTGTGGACGGCGATCGCGACCTTCGTGATCCTCTACATCGTCAAGGCCCTGGTCGGCCTGCGTCCGAGCAGCCAGGAAGAAATCGAAGGCCTCGACATCAGCCAGCACGGCGAAGTGGTGCCGTGAGCCTATCGACCATCCGGCGCCGGCATCCTCCCGCCGGCGGCGGATCCGTTTCACGCAATTCCGACCGAAGCCGCTACGCATTTTTCCGGAATTGCTCAACAATCCCGTCGTGACGCTCCGAAAGGTGCTCACGCATTGAGGCCCGGAAACATCTTCCGGGCCTCCTTTTTTGGAAAATCGTGCGCCTCAATTGGGCGAACGAGGAATCGTTTCACGCGATCACGGTCGCGTGATGTGCCAGCGGAAAGAAACATTGGGCCTTCCGGCTCCGTACTGGGGTAGCGACCGCCGTTCTGGCGCTCGCTAACAACAGGGAAGGAACCAACCGATGAACATCAAGAGCATCTTCCTCGGAGCACTCGCTCTCTCCATGGTCAGCGGCGCCGCATTGGCCGGTGCTCTCGACGAACCGGACAACATGGCGCCATTCTTCACCGATACCGGCATGAAAACCATGAAGCCGGAAGCCGATTTCAAGGCGGCCTGGGCTGCGACGGCCAAAGACAAGCAAGACATGATGATGAAGGAGTGCCAGGACGCGGCGATGAGCAAGCCTCATGCCGAATTCTGCGCCAACTTGATGATGTACGCCGGTCACAAGTGATTGCTACAGATCGGTTCCAGACGGGCCCGATCGCATCCTTGTTCCAATGAGAGATGGCGGGCCGCGCGGCCCGCCTTCGTCGCCCGAACCGATAAAGCCGGCGTCAAGCTTTATCCATTGCGACAACCGACGATCCTCACGTGAGCATCAAGCGAATGTGATTCAGAGTGATTCAGTTCGGCACCTTTCATCGGCTAGCCTTTGCCTCGATCCAAACCCCCGGGATCATGGAAGGTGAAATCCCACTTTCGCTCTCCACAACGAAAGCCTCGCTGGCTCCGGCTCGCGAGGCTTTTTTGCATGCGCGGCCAGGCTGCGGAAAGCCGCGTGTCCGGCAACAACAATTCAACCGCCGGTGATGCGCGCCCAGGCCGCTTCAACCTCTTATAGTTAATGCGCCCTTAACCTTCCCGCCGATAGTCTGTCATCCGAATCTGCCGGCGTGCGTCATGCGTCCGGCGAGGCACTCACAGACGGGGAAGAGGCATGCGTTCAGGCGCTTCAGCACCGCTCGCGCTAACTGATACGGGGCACGGCATCCAGGCATTCGCGCGGCGTCAGCTTGGGCGGCTGGTCGGCGCCGGTCTGTTCACGCTCGTCGCCTTCGGCGTCGCCGGCCTTGCCACCTGGAACGTCGCCGATCCGAGCTTCTCGCACGCCACCGACAACATCGTCACCAACGCGATGGGTTATGCGGGGGCGGTGTTCGCCGATCTTGCCATGCAGTTCTTCGGCCTTGCCGCGGTCGCGGCCCTGGTGCCGGCGGTGATTTGGGGCTTCCTGCTCTTTTCCGCGCGCGGCGTCGACCGGCTGCCCAAGCGCGGCCTCGCCTGGTTCGGCTTCGCGCTACTTGCGGCGGCGATCGCCGGCTGTGTCACGCCACCCAAAACCTGGCCGTTGCCGACGGGCCTTGGCGGTGTTTTCGGCGACATGGTGCTGAAGATCCCCGGCATCGCCGTTGGCGGCTATCCCAAGGGCCTTTTCGCCAGCATCGTCGCCGTGGTCCTTGCCGCGCCGGCATTGTGGCTGTTTGCCTACGGCTCGGCGCTGATTTCCCGCAAGAACGGCTTTGCCGTCATGGAGCGCGCCGCCGAGCCCGAGCCGCGCGAGCAGGACGACCTGCTCTTCGACGAGGATGAGGACGAGGGCGATGAAGGCATCCTGGCACTCGGCGCCATCACCCACTGGTGGCTGTCGTTCAGGGCCTGGATGCACCGCCGCGCCGCGCGCCGCCAGCACGAGCGCGAGTACGAGCCGGAGATGGAGCCGCGCGCCAGCGCCTGGCGGCGCGCAGCCGAGCGCGTCGAATCAGCCGAGTTCGCCGAATCGCGGATGAGCCCGGGCGGCCGCGCCCGCGTCGAGCCTGAATTCTTCGCCGCCATGGTCAACGACCGCAGTATCTCGGTCGATCCTGACGACGACATCTTCGACAGTGACGAGGACGACGACTTGGATTTCGCCGACGAGCCTCCTGTCCAGCGCCGCGCCACGCCGACGGCGAAGGTGCAGAATTTCCGTTCCGATGCCGCAACCCGCGTCGAGGCGCCGGCGCCGCGTCCGGCGCCGGGCGCGCGCGTCCAGCGCGAGGCGCAGACCTCGCTGATCGGCTCGGACAAATTCGAGATGCCGTCGCTGCATTTCCTGTCGGAGCCGAAGAATGTGGTGCGCGACGCCAGCCTGTCCAAGGACGCGCTGGAGCAGAATGCGCGGCTCCTGGAAGGCGTGCTCGAGGATTTCGGCGTCAAGGGCGAGATCATCCATGTACGGCCCGGCCCGGTCGTCACACTCTACGAGCTCGAGCCGGCGCCCGGCATCAAGTCGTCTCGCGTCATCGGCCTGTCCGACGACATCGCCCGCTCGATGAGCGCGATCGCCTGCCGCGTCGCCGTCGTGCCCGGCCGCAACGCCATCGGCATTGAGCTGCCCAACGCCAAGCGCGAGACGGTGTATCTGCGGGAAATCATGGCCAGCCGCGACTTCGAGACCACCAAGGCGAAGCTGGCGCTGGCGCTCGGCAAGACCATCAATGGCGAGGCCGTCATCGTCGACATCGCCAAGATGCCGCACGTTCTGGTCGCCGGCACCACCGGCTCGGGCAAGTCGGTCGCCATCAACACCATGATCCTGTCGCTGCTCTACCGGCTGACGCCGCAGGAATGCCGGCTGATCATGATCGATCCGAAGATGCTCGAACTCTCCGTCTATGACGGCATTCCGCATCTTTTGACGCCGGTCGTCACCGATCCGAAGAAGGCGGTGGTGGCGCTGAAGTGGACCGTGCGCGAGATGGAGGACCGCTACCGCAAGATGTCCAAGGTCGGTGTGCGCAACATCGACGGGTTCAACGCGCGCGTCCAGCTGGCGGAGAAGAAGGGCGAGAAGATCTCGCGCACCGTGCAGACCGGCTTCGATCGCCAGACCGGCGAGGCGATCTACGAGACGGAGGATCTCGACCTCGAGCCGATGCCCTATATCGTCGTCATCATCGACGAAATGGCCGACCTGATGATGGTCGCCGGCAAGGACATTGAGGGTGCGGTTCAGCGCCTGGCGCAGATGGCGCGCGCCGCCGGCATCCATGTCATCATGGCGACCCAGCGCCCTTCGGTCGACGTCATCACCGGCACGATCAAGGCCAACTTCCCGACCCGCATCTCCTTCCAGGTGACGTCGAAGATCGACAGCCGCACCATCCTTGGCGAGCAGGGCGCGGAGCAATTGCTCGGCATGGGCGACATGCTCTACATGGCCGGCGGCGGCCGCATCCAGCGCGTGCACGGCCCGTTCGTGTCCGACGACGAGGTCGAGAGGATCGTCGCGCACCTGAAGCTGCAGGGCGTTCCCGAATATCTCGACGCCATCACCGAGGATGATGACGAGGACGACGAGGACGAAGGTTCCGGCAAGGGCGGTTCCGGCGGCGGTGGCGGCGGCAATTTCGAGGATTCCGACGACCCCTACGACCAGGCGGTGGCGGTGGTGCTGCGCGACGGCAAGGCCTCGACCAGCTACATCCAGCGCCGACTCGGCATCGGCTACAACCGCGCCGCCTCGATCATCGAGAAGATGGAGAAGGAAGGCATTGTCGGTCCGGCCAACCATGCCGGAAAACGCGAGATCCTGGTGCCGACGGAGGAGGACAAGTTCTAGGGTCTATCGATATCCAGGTGATGCCGGCTGGCAACCTTGAACCTTTCGGCGCGTTGAGGCGACGGAGCGTCGCTGGAGCCGCCAAACTTAAGCCCAACTGGGGGTCCAGAGACTGCGACACCATTCGAATCAGAAAGTGACCGGCATGAAAAACGAACCTTTCGCCCCGAACCGCCGCCAGGCGCTTGGCCTCGGCCTCGTGCTTGCCGGCGCGGCAAGCGTCAATGTCGTCCCCGGATTCCAGCTCCTGGCGTCGGCGCAGGCGGCGATTCCGCCGGCGGCGCAGAAGATCGCCGACCACTTCTCCTCGGTCAAATCGATGAGCGGCGAGTTCGTTCAGTTCGGACCGAAGGGCGAGCAGACCGGCGGCAAGTTCTTCCTGGAACGGCCGGGCAAGATCCGCTTCAACTATGATGGATCGTCGAATTTCCGGGTGATCTCCGACGGCAAGTCGGTGGTCATCCTCAACAAGAAGCTCAACACCTCCGATCTCTATCCGCTGTCGAAGACGCCGCTGAAGCTTTTGCTCGACAATCGCATCGATCTCTCCGGCGGACGAGTAAAGAGCGTCAAGGAAGAGGACGATCTCACCACCATCCAGCTCTCCGACAAATCGGTGTTCGGCAATGCCAGGATCACCATGATGTTCGATCCGAAGTCCTATGAACTGCGGCAATGGACCATCACCGACGCCCAGGGCAAGGACACGACGGTGATGATCTTCAACGTCAAGGAAGGCGTCAGCTTCGCTCCCGACACCTTCGCCATAGATTACACGGCGAACCGTGAGGTGAATACGAAGACAAGATAACTTCCTTCGTCTTAGTGCTCTTGCGAGCGTCGGCGCCGCCCCTCATCCGGCTGCCGCCATCTTCTCCCCGTAAACGGGGAGAAGGGACGCCGTCATCGACGGTTTCGCCAATCTCCAGCGTTGCAGAATGAGTGCCAAGGCTGCGGCCGGCTTCTTTCTCCCCGTTTACGGGCAGAAATGCCCGGCCGGGCAATGAGGGGCGGCGAGCGCCTCGGCGATTGTCGCCGGCTTGTTTTTATGGCTGGCGGCTGGCAGTAGTTCGGCGACCTCTTGCCGGACCCCGCCGCATGCCCTTTTCCATCGCCACCTGGAACATCAACTCGGTGCGGCTGCGCATGCCGATCGTCGAGCGCCTGCTTCTGGAATACGCGCCCGATGTGCTCTGTCTGCAGGAGACGAAGGTTCCGGACGAGCTTTTTCCCGAAAAGGCCTTCCGCAAGCTCGGCTACGAGCACATCGCCTTCCACGGCCAGAAAGGCTATCACGGCGTCGCCACGGTGGCGCGGCGGCCGATCGAGCTGGTTGAAAAGCGCCGCTTCTGCGAGATCGACGACAGCCGACACCTCTCGGTCAGGGTAAGCGCCAGCGGCAAGTCGATCCTGCTGCATAATTTCTATGTGCCGGCGGGCGGCGACGAGCCCGACCCGGAGATCAACCGCAAGTTCAGGCACAAGCTGGATTTCGTCGCCGAGATGAATGGTGTACGGGCCGAGCACGACGCCGGGTCCGGCTCGATCCTGGTCGGCGACCTCAACATCGCGCCGCTGGAGCATGACGTCTGGTCGCACAAGCAGCTGCTCAACGTCGTCAGCCACACGCCGGTGGAGACCGAAAGCTTCGAGGCGATGCGGCGCGCCGGCGACTGGGTCGACCTGATGCGGCTCAACGTGCCTGCCGAGCAAAAACTCTACACCTGGTGGAGCTACCGCGCGCAGGACTGGCAAGCGTCGGACCGCGGCCGGCGGCTTGACCATGTCTGGTCTTCGCCGAACCTGGTGGAGCGCTTCACCGGCTACGAGATCCTGCGCCCGGCGCGCGGCTGGGAGCGGCCGTCGGACCACGTGCCGGTGATTGCGCGGTTCGATCTGGATTGAAGTCCGCCGCAGCCGGACGGGTTCAAACACGGGGCCTGACGTTCTTGGGCGCGCCGTTCCGGAACCTACGCGGGCAGAGCCTCCTGTTCGTCCGCATGCCCCATCAGACAGGGGTGATCCCGGCGGCGCGTCGCCAGCATCCGCCGGGCGGCTTCTATGATTTTCGGCGCCGGGACATCGGCGACCAGGCCGGTCGGGCTTTCATGGCGCGCTTCCACCGCGTCCACGCTGTTCGAAAGCGGTCGCCAGCGAGCCATGTTGGCACCGCTATTGACGATGACCATCGGCGTCATCACCGTGGCCATGAGATGCGCCGTGCCGCCTTCGGCGCCAATGTAAAGATCGGCGAGTTCCCCGAGCGCCAGCAGGATGTCGCTGACAGGAATATCTTGCGCCGCGCCAGAATCGACGAGCCGCAATTTCGGCACGCGTTGCGCCAACTCGGCCATGTCTGGGCCGACGCCCGGTGTTTTCACATAGATGAGGTTGGCGCCATCGCCGATCATACTGTCGGATATCGCGACAACCTGATCCGCTGTCATCCGTTTGTTGCCATCGCCATGGGCCGCGATGACGACCAATGGAGCATGCTTGCCGGCCAGGCGCCTGGCCGCCGCACGCGCGGCCGCAGTCGGCTCCAGCCGATGGTCAAAAGGCAACCGCTTTCCCGCCAGGCGTTCGACAAGGCGGTGGTAGCGCCATGCATTGTGCTCTGGTCGTGTTTCGGGTCCATGGCCGGGGGGCCAGGAAAGAGCGAACGCCGGAAAATTTGCTTCGTAGACGATGCCGCGGCCGAGCAGCGATACCCAGGTTTGAACCAGCCAGGGCGCGACAATGCGGAAATCGACAATGGCCAGCTGCCCTTTGCCCTTGCGATGACTGGCGACCAGATGCGCCAAGGGCGTCTGCGCCCTTATCGTATCGACCAGGTGGCGGACATGGTCATTGACGGCGGTTTCGAGCGTGCATGTCTGGGTGGTTCCGTACACGATCAAACTGTCGGGAAATGCCGTTCTCGCCGCTCGCAAGGCCGGAATCCGCAGCAAGCCGTCGCCGAACGCGTCCTTGCGTGAATACAAGATAATCGTCTCGTAACGCGCTGGCGGCATTCCCGCTCCCCCCAGGAGCTCGGTGGTGTCGGTTCCTGCTACGCGGCCCATCCTCGAGTCCTGTAGGATCTCACCTTTTGCCTGTCAACGGAACCTCGCCCTCGGGGCCGGATGATCAACGCCAGGTGCGATTCGTCTACCCCGTGAAACGCGGCCCCAGTTTTTCGATGCGCCTGATCATCTGCTGGAATTCCTCCAGGATGCGCTCGTGCAACAGCACCGCAATCTCCGGATATTCCTCCAGGATGCGGCGGAACATCTTGCGGCTGAGCCGGATCACTTCAGAGTCGACCGCGGCCGATGCGCTGGTCAGCCGGTTGGTGTCGGCAATCAGCGCCAGTTCGCTCAGCATGGTGCCGGGTCCGGCGGTGCCGATCGGGACGCGCTCGCCATTCTGCTCGCGATAGAGCGCGATGCGGCCGCTGACCACGATATAGGCCGAGTCAGCCGCGTCATCCTCGCGGTAGAGCTTGTGGTCCGCCTGCAACAGCGTGGTTTCGGCGCCGAAGGCGAGCAGGCGCAACTGCTCCTGCGTGAAGCCCTCGAAGAGCTTCACGGCGGACAGGATGCGGATGTCGTCATCCAGCGCCATCTAGCTATGTCCCCGAGCGGTCAGTCCAGTCCCTCCCTTGGAGCGCGGCGTCCTCCTGGACGCGCAAAGGACGCTCCAACATCCTTTGAGTCTACGCATCGTGCCCGCCAAAAATCGATTCCGATTTTTGGCCGATGCGCATCGGAGCCGATCCAACCACCCTCCAGCACCAGGATCGCTTCCGAAGCGGCCCCGCCCTGACCGCTCATTGGATCATGAAAAGTTTAAGGAACCAGCTTGTAGCCGCCGCTTTCTGTCACAAGAATTTCGGCATTGGAAGGATCGCGCTCGATCTTCTGGCGCAGCCGGTAGACGTGGGTTTCCAGCGTGTGCGTGGTGACTCCTGAATTGTAGCCCCAGACTTCTTCCAGAAGCACGTCGCGCGTCACCACCTTCTGTTCGGCGCGATAGAGGTATTTGATGATCGACGCCTCTTTCTCGGTCAGTCGCACCTTGGCGCCGCGCTGGTCGATCAAGAGCTTCTGGCTGGGCTTGAAGGTGTAGGGGCCAACCGAGAAGGTGGCGTCCTCGCTCTGTTCGTGCTGGCGCAATTGCGCGCGGATGCGGGCAAGCAGCACGGCGAAGCGGAACGGCTTGGTCACATAGTCGTTGGCGCCGGCCTCGAGGCCGAGGATCGTGTCGGAATCGGTGTCGTGGCCGGTCAGCATGATGATCGGCGCCTTGTAGCCGCCCTTGCGCAGGATCTTCACCGCCTCGCGGCCGTCCATGTCGGGCAGGCCAACATCCATGATCAGGAGGTCGACAAGGCCGCCGCGCGCCGCGGCGACGCCTTTCGCGGCCGTCGCTTCCTGCTGGACGTCGAACTCTTCGTAGAGGGCCAGTTGCTCGACGAGCGTGCCGCGCAGGTCGTCATCGTCGTCAACGATCAGTATGGTGCGTGAGGTCATGGATCAATCCGTTGTTTAAAAAGTATATTCAGTTGACCGTCCCCCATTTATGCGGAAGCTGACCGGCACAACAGCCGATCACAGTGATTTGTTCCGTGACACGATCATACAAGAAAAAACGTCCATGCAATGCAGCCGGCGCAATTTTGCCAAAAGGCCTCGCCGTGCTCAGCGTGCGCGCCAGGCCCGGCCATCCCAGCCAGGGGCTGCTGCAGGCGGGCAGCCTGGTGTTCGCCTGCGCGCTGGGACGCGGGGGCATTTCGGCGAACAAGCGCGAAGGTGACGGCGCGACGCCGCTTGGCGCCATGCGCATATTGTCGGGCTATTTTCGCGACGATCATTTTTCCGGCGGCCGCAGGACGCGGCTTGCGATGGCGCCGATCGGGCCGGATCTCGGCTGGTGCGAGGTGCCCGACGACCGCAACTACAATCGCCCGGTGAAGATTCCCTATGGCGCCAGCCACGAGCGGATGCGCCGTGATGACCGGCTCTATGATGCCTGCCTGGTGCTCGACTGGAACATCGCGCCGCGGCGGCGCGGCCGCGGCAGCGCCATCTTCTTCCATCTGGCGCGGCCCGGCTTCACACCGACACAAGGCTGCGTGGCGGTGACGGCGCGCACCATGGCGCGGCTGTTGCCGCTGCTTTCGGATCGGACGGTGGTGAGGGTGGTGAGGTAGGGATGACTAGGCAGTAGGGCGCTATGCCCTCTTTCCCCTACTGCCTAATCCCTACTGCCTTACCTTCTCGGCTGCTGCCAGCCAGTGCCGAGCAGCCCGATTTCGCGGAGCTGCCGGTCCACAGCCTTTGCGACGTCCCGGCGCTCGGCGCCGATGTCACGCAGCAGGTCGTCGGAGAGATCCTCGATGGATTCGAGGGGAAGCTGGGCAGCGACACGCGCCTGACGCAGCCAATCGAGGGTGGCGCGCAGCCAGACTGCGATACCGGAGCGGGAATTTAGGGCGGCGTGGGACTTCAGAACGATCTCGGTCATGGCTCTATCCGGTTTCTCCGGATGTCAAATCCGGTTTGATAGTGCTTCGATGCTGCAATCATGCCGGATTGAAAAATAAACAGGAAACGAGTAGTTCTTGCTTGATCATCAAGTTTTATTTGGAGATCGAATGGCCCGCCTGCTGCCCGGAACGCGTGCCCTGAGGACGTTCGAAGCGGCGGCCAGGCACCTCAATTTCACCCGCGCGGCCGACGAGCTCGGCCTGACGCCGGCGGCGGTCAGCCACCAGATCAAGGAAATCGAGGACCAGCTCGACCTTGCGCTGTTCATCCGCACCAGCCGCACCATCCGGCTGACGGAGGCCGGAAACGTCCTATTCGAGGCGTCGATCGACGCGCTCGACCTGCTCAACCGGGCGGTGTCGCGGGCCCGCAAGATGACGCGCGGCACGGCGCTGCTGAAGGTGACGCTCGACGCCCAGTTCGCGACGAAGTGGCTGATGCGCCGCGTGGACGATTTCCGTCAGCGGAAGCCGGGCATCGAGCTGCGTTTCGACATCACCTATGATGTCAGGGACTTCGAGCGCGACGATGTCGATATCGGCATTCGCTTCGGCGCCGGCAAATATCCCGGTCTTGCCGCGCATCGCCTGTTCGACAACATCATCATCCCGGTGTGCAGCCCGGCACTGCTGGCGTCCGGCCCACCGCTCAACGAGCCGCGCGACCTCTTTCGCCACACGCTCGCGCATATCGACTGGTCGCGCCAGGGCGTGACGTGGCCGAACTGGAGCATGTGGATGCATGCGGCCGGCGTCGACGATTTCGACGACAGCCGCACGCTTGTATTCGGGTCCTCGACCGATGCCACGCAGGCGGCGCTCGACGGCAACGCGGTGGCGCTGGCCGACTTCGCCATGGTTGCCAATGACCTTTCGCAAGGGCGTCTGGTGCGACCCTTCGAGCTCGGCATCAAGGTGGCGCCGGAGTTCGCCTATTTCCTGGTTTATCCGGAGGCCGTGAAGGACGACGCGCGCGTCGCCGCCTTTCGCGAATGGCTTATCGAGGAAGCGGCGAAGACGCCGACCTGAGAAAGCGAGTTGATATTCAGGTGATGCCGGCCTGCAAATGGCGGGTTCCTGCGCTTCCGGTGCTCACGTACTTCAAATACGCTCCGGTTCTCTGAACCCGCCACTTTTGGCTCGTCCTGACCTGAATCTCAACTCGCCCTAGCCGGCCGGCGCGCCGAACCAGCCAATCACTGCGCCGATGAGGAGCAGCACGCCCAGCCAATGGCCGGCATCGATCAGCGTCAGGTCCCAGCCAAAGCCTTCATAGCGGTGGTTGACGGACAGCGTGGTGGCGACGAAGCCTAGCCAGAGCACGAAGCCGAAGATCAGCCCGGCGACAAGGCTGGGCTCGCCGCCGGTCATCGCGCCGACGACCAGGCTCAGCACGATTGCCATGACCAGCTCGGCGACGAAGGAGATGATGAACGACAGCGGCGACCGTTTCATCGTCGCCGGATCGAGCTTAGCCGCCTTGAGCCACGGCTTGCTGAGCGTCGTGTACCAGGCGGCGCCGAACAGCCACGCCACCACGGCGGCAACGACCACCGCCAGCCAGTTCACCGCAGAGAAATCCATTCGACCCCCTCCCGATGCATGTCGTTCTAACATGCACCCTCTTTGAAATCGCGGCGATGGAACGCCTGTTCGGCGCTGCCGTCAAGCAAGGCGCCAGACGGTGGTGCGCTTGACCTCGGCATCCTCCAGCACGCGCGTCACGGGCACCTGGTAGACGGCGAGCGATTGCAGCCCCTTCTTCGGCAGGTAGGCGCGGCCGGGATCGCCGACGAGGATGTCGGCGCCGCGCGCCGTCAGCGCCTGGAACCAGGGCAGCAGCCTGTCGGCGAAGGCCTTGTCGTAGAAGACGTCGCCGGCCAGCACGACATCCCAGCCCATGTCGGCGCCGACGCAGTCCTGGCCGAGGAATTCCGCCTCGGCCCGGTTGGCCTCGAGGTTGAGGGCGATCGCCGTCTCGCAGAACGGATCGATGTCGGCGGCGGTCACTGCTGCGGCGCCGGCCTTCGCGGCGGCGATGGCGACCAGGCCGGAGCCGGAGGCGAAGTCGAGCACCCGCTTGCCGCGAACGGTTTCGGGATGGTCGAGCACGTAGCGGGCAAGGCCCTGGCCGCCGGCCCAGGCGAACGCCCAGAACGGCGGCGGCAGGCCGATCGCAGCCAGTTCCTCTTCCGTGCGCAGCCAAAGGTCATGCGCCTCGTCGGCGAGATGCAGGAGCACTTCCGGCACATGCGGCGGCGCCATCAGCGCCGTGTTGTCGAGAATGAACTTTTTCGCGCTTTTCGGCGTCAGCCTGGTCACGGCGCTGGCGAGAGATCGGCCATGCGGCAGACCTCTTTCCATTCGGCCGGCGTCACCGGCTGCACGGAAAGCCGCCCGAGCCGCACGAGCGCCATGTCGGCGAGCTTGGGGTTGGCCTTGACCTGCTCAAGCGTCACCGGGGTCGGCACATCCTTGAAGGCGCGGATGTCGACGCATTCCCAGCGCGGGTCGTCGCTGGTGGTGTCGGGATGGGCGAGCGCGCAGACCTCGGCGATGCCGACGATGTTGAGCCCTTCATTGGAGTGGTAGAAGAAGCCGAGATCGCCGATCTTCATCGCCTTCATGTTGTTGCGCGCCGCATAGTTGCGCACGCCATCCCATTGCGTGCCGGCCTTGCCCTTGGCCTTCAGCGCCTCGAAGGAGAAGACCGAGGGTTCGGATTTGAACAGCCAGTAGTTCATCTCAGTTGTCCCCTTGCCATTGTCGGTTGGCTACAATGAAGCGTTCGCGCTCCCACTACCCTTACCCTTTCCCCGTTCTCGCGGGGAGAGGGGCGCGCCAAGCGAACGATCAAGCACCGGCGGGCTTCTGGAAGACCCAGTTCCACGGGCGGATTTCGACGCTTTCGAACAGGCCGACCTTGGCATAGGGATCGCTGGCCGCCAGGGCTTGCGCCGCCGTCATATCCGCTGCCTCGATCATGACCAGACTGCCGTCGGGCTTGCCGTCAGCGTCGAGGAAGGGCCCGGCAAAGGCAAGTTTTCCTTCGCTGATCAGGCCTTCCAGGAACGCCGCATGCGCCGGCCGCGTGTCGACCCGCAACTGCAGGCTGCCGGGCTTGTCCTTGCAAATCAACGCAAACAGCATGGTCTAAAACTCCGATGGTTCAGATGTCGGTTTCGGTCTTGAGCGGCCGCGTCATCAGCGCCGTCACGGCCTGGCCGATGGTCACGGTGCCGTCGAGAATCGCGGCGACGGCGGTGATGATCGGCGCGTCGATGCCGCGCTCTGCGGCGAGGCGGGCGGCGATCGCCGCCGTCGGCACGCCTTCGGCGAGCGGCAGGCCGGCAAGCGGCTTACCCTGCCCGAGCGCCAGCCCATAGGCGAAATTGCGCGACTGCGCCGACGAGCAGGTGAGCAGGAGGTCGCCGAGACCGGAAAGCCCCATCAGCGTCTCTGGCCGGGCGCCGAAGGCGGCGCCGATGCGGCGCAATTCGACGAAGCCGCGCGTCACCATGGCGGCTTGCGCGCTGGCGCCGAGCCTCGCGCCGGTGACGGCGCCGGCGGCAATGGCGAAGACGTTCTTCAGCGCGCCGCCGATCTCGACGCCGACAAGGTCGTCGCTTGAATAGCAGCGCAGGTTCTCGGCCGAGAAGCGGGCGGCAAGGTCGGCTGCCAGCTCCGCCTCGCGGGCGGCGACTACCACGGCCGTCGGCAGGCCACGGGCGACATCGGTGGCGAAGCTCGGGCCGGACAGGGCGGCAACCGGATTCCCAGGCAAAGCCTGCTCGACGATCGCCGACAGCAGCGCGCCGGTGTCGCGCTCGATGCCCTTGGCGCAGAGAACCAGCGGGACACCCGATTGCACATAGTCGCTGGCGGCCGTCAGCATGCCGCGCAACGACTGCGCTGGCGTCACCGCGAGCACGCAGTCGGCGCCGTCGAGCGCAGCCTCGATATCGGTTGTCGCTACGATGCCAGGCTGCAGAGCGATGCCCGGCAGATAGCGCGGGTTCTCGCCGCGATCGATCGCGGCGACGGTTTCCGGGTCGCGCGCATAGAGGCGGACGAAATGACCGGCGCGCAACATGGCCAACGCCAGAGCCGTGCCCCAGGCACCGCCGCCTAGCACGGCGACGCGCCAGCCGCTCGGCGCCTCGTGGCCGCTGGTGACCACCTCGGTCATGCCTTGGCTCCGCGTCGGCCGGAGCCGACCATTGGGGCGGAGACGCTGTCCAGCGGCCAGCGCGAGCGCGGCACGAAATCGGCGGCATTCTCCAGCGCCATCCCGGCGCGCAGGCGCTCGATGCCGGCCCAGGCGATCATCGCCGCATTGTCGGTGCAGAGTTTTTGCGGCGGCGCTATGAAGTCGAAGCCGGCTTCGGCGCAGAGCGTTTCCAGCGTCGCCTTGATGGTGCGGTTGGCGGCGACCCCGCCGGCGACGACCAGCGCCAGCTTCGCCTTATCGGGGAATTCCTGGCGGAAGCGGGAGAGCGCGCGCGAAACGCGGTCGCTCAGCGCATCCGCCACCGCCGCCTGGAACGAGGCGCACATGTCGGCGACATCCCGGTCGCTCAAGGGGGCAATGGCGGTCGCGGCCTGGCGCACGGCAGTCTTCAGGCCGGAGAAGGAGAAATCCGGCTGTGCCGCGCCCTTCATCGGGCGAGGAAAGGCAAAACGGCTCGCATCGCCCGACGCCGCCGCCTTCTCGACGTTGGGACCGCCGGGATAGGGCAGGCCGAGCATCTTGGCCGTCTTGTCGAAGGCTTCGCCGAGCGCGTCGTCGATGGTCGTCGCCCAGCGCTGGTAGTCGCCGACGCCGCGCACGGCGACGATCTGGGTGTGGCCGCCGGACACCAGGAGCAGCAGGTAGGGAAAGTCGAGCCCGTCGGTCAGCCGCGCCGTCAGCGCATGGCCTTCGAGATGGTTGATGGCGAGCAACGGCTTGTCGGCGGCGGCGGCAATCGCCTTCGCCGTCATCAGCCCGACGATCAGCCCGCCGACAAGGCCTGGACCCTCGGTCGCGGCGATCGCATCGACCTCGCCC